>JAEZQR010000196.1 GCA_023413015.1 Pseudomonadota bacterium | reverse complement strand
CCGGCCATTCGAGCAGGTGGACGCTGCCGCCGTCCGGATAGCGTGTGCCCCACACCTCCTCGCTAGTGAACACCAGCACCGGCGCCAGGTAGCGGACCAGTGCGTGGAACAGCATGTCGAGGACGGTGCGATAGGCGCGGCGCTTCGGGCTGTCGGCCGCGTCGCAGTAGAGGCTGTCCTTGCGGATATCGAAGAAGAAGGCGCTGAGGTCGTTGTTGGCGAAGTCGCTCAGCAGGCGGACGTAGCTGTTGAAGTCGAAATCGCCGACCGCCTGCTTGAGCTTTGCATCCAGGTCCGCCAGCAGGTGGAGGACATAGCCCTCCAGCTCCGGCATCTCCGCTACCGATACGCGCTCGGCCTCGGTGAAGCCGTCGAGCGCGCCGAGCAGGTAGCGGAAGGTATTGCGCAGCTTGCGATAGGCATCCGCCGTGCCGGCGAGGATCTCCTTGCCGATGCGGTGGTCCTCGGTGAAGTCGACCGAAAGCGCCCACAGGCGGATGATGTCAGCGCCATACTCGCCCATCAGCTTGATGGGATCGACGGTGTTGCCGAGCGACTTCGACATCTTCTTGCCGGCTTGATCCATCGTGAAGCCGTGCGTCAGCACCGCGTCGTAGGGCGCCCGTCCGCGCGTCCCGCACGACTCCATCAGCGACGACTGGAACCAGCCGCGATGCTGGTCGGAGCCTTCGAGGTAGAGGTCGGCCGGCCAGCGCAGCTCGGGCCAGCGGCCGCTGTCGAGCACGAAGGCATGGGTGCAGCCGCTGTCGAACCACACGTCGAGGATGTCGGTGACGCGCTCGAAGTCCTCGGCCCGGTACTTGTCGCCCAGCAGGTCCTGCGCCGCCTCGTCGGTCCAGGCATCGACGCCCTTCTCGGACACGGCGGCGACGATGCGGGCGTTCACCGCTGGATCATTCAGATACTGGCCGGTCTTGCGATCGACGAACAGCGTGATCGGCACGCCCCAGGCGCGCTGGCGCGAGATCACCCAGTCGGGCCGCCCCTCGACCATCGAGCGGATGCGGTTCTCGCCCTTCGCCGGCACCCAGCGCGTCGCCGAGATCGCGGCGAGCGCCTTCTCGCGCAGGCTGCCGCCCTCGCGCGCCTGGTCCATCGGGATGAACCACTGCGGCGTGCAGCGGAAGATCACCTTCGCCTTCGACCGCCACGAATGCGGATAGCTGTGGCGATAGTCGGCCGAGGCGGCGAGCAGCGCACCGGCCTCGCGCAGGTCCGAGCAGATCGTTCCGTCGGGCGCATTGAACTTCGGGTTGATGACTGAGCCCTGCCCGCCGAGCCACGCCCAGTCGGCGCGATACTTGCCGTCGCCCTCGACCGCGAACACCGGCTCGATCCCGTGCGCCTTGCACAGGTAGAAATCGTCCTCGCCATGGTCCGGCGCCATGTGCACGAGGCCGGTGCCGCTGTCGGTGGTGACGAACTCGCCCGGCAGCAGCGGACGCGGCTTGGCGAAGAACCCGCCGAGCTGGTGCATCGGATGGCGAGCGATGGTGCCGGCGAGGTCGGAGCCTTTGCCGCGCCAAGCGATTTCGCTCACTTCCGCTTCGGCGCGCTTGAGCACACCTTCGAGCAGCAGCTCCGCCACCACAAGCTGTCGGCCGTTGATCCGAACGGCGACATAGTCAACGTCCGGCCCATAGGCGATCGCCTGGTTGACCGGGATCGTCCACGGCGTCGTCGTCCAGATCACCGCATAGGCGCCGACCAGCTCGGGGATCGGCGATTCCACGATCTCGAATGCCACGTCGATCTGAGTCGAGGTGATGTCCTCATACTCGACCTCGGCCTCGGCGAGCGCGGTCTTCTCGACCGGGGACCACATCACCGGCTTGGCGCCCCGGTAGAGCTGGCCGCTCTCGGCAAACTTCATCAGCTCGGCGACGATCGTCCCCTCGGCCTGAAAGTCCATCGTGAGGTAGGGCTTGGCCCAGTCGCCGTTGATGCCGAGGCGCTTCAATTGCTCGCGCTGCACGTCGACCCAATGCTGCGCATAGGCGCGGCACTCGGCGCGGAACTCGGCCGGCGGCACCTCGTCCTTGTTCTTCTTCTTGGCGCGGTACTGCTCCTCGACCTTCCATTCGATCGGCAGGCCATGGCAGTCCCAGCCCGGGACATAGGGCGCGTCCTTGCCCAGCAGGTTCTGCGTGCGGCAGACCATGTCCTTGAGGATGTGGTTGAGTGCGTGCCCGATGTGCATGTCGCCGTTGGCGTAGGGCGGGCCGTCGTGAAGGATGAACTTCTCGCGCCCGGCGCGGCTCTCGCGCAGCTTGCCGTACAGGTCCATCGCCTGCCAGCGCGCCAGAATCTCCGGCTCCTTCTGCGGCAGGCCGGCCTTCATCGGGAAGTCGGTCTTCGGCAGGAAGACGGTGGCGCGATAGTCTTTGGTCTGGTCGTCCATGGCGTCAGCGGCTCTAACTGTCCGCCCCGGCACTGTCGAGCCTAACTAAGCCTGTGCGCCCTTTCGCGTCAGCTTGGCGATCTCCTCGCGCCGCCGGAAGCGCAGCGCCGACCAGTCGGCGTCGATCGCTACCTGCGTGACCGCCAGGAAACCGGCCTCGTGCAGCGGCTCCCAGCCATGGTCGCGGTCGATGTCGGAGGCGAGCGCGCCCGACTTCTTCGGATAGGCGCACCACAACCGGCCGCCGGCAGGATAATGCAGCGCCGCGGCGAGTGCCCGGCTGATGTCGGCCCGCTCGCGAAGGAACACCAGCAGCCAGTCGTGCGGGCGGGTGGACAGCTCGATCGTCGGCAGCGGCAAAAGCTCGCCAAGCTCGTCGGGCCGCGCCACCACGGCGGCATCCACGCCCGGCTTGTAGCCCAGCTTCGCCAGCAATGCCGTCATGACGCCAGCCGCCTCCTCGCCTCGTCGCAGTCCTTCGCGATCTGCGCCTTCAACGCGGCAAGCCCATCGAGCTTCCATTCGGGGCGCAGAAAATGATGCAGCTCGACCGCGATCGTCTGGCCGTACAGGTCGCCCGTGAAGTCGAAGAGGTAGGTTTCGAGCAGTTCCTTCGGCGGATCGAACATCGGGCGCACGCCGAGGTTCGCGACGCCGTCGAGGCGGCCATCGGGCAGGCGCACCCGCACCGCATAGACACCGTAGGCGGGTCGCAGATAGTCGCCGAGCGTCAGGTTGGCGGTCGGAAAGTCGATCGTGCGCCCGCGCTTGTCGCCATGCTCGACGACGCCTTCGATCGTGAACGGCCGGGTCATCAACCGCGCGGCCGTCTGCGGATCGCCGCCCTTCAGCGCCTCGCGGATGCGCGTCGAGGAGATCACGCCATCGTCGGGCGAACGCACGGGGGCGACCGCCTCGGCCACGAAGCCGTGCGCCCGTCCGGCCGCCGCCAGCCGGGCAACGTCGCCGCTGCGGGCCTTGCCGAACGTGAAATCCTCGCCGGTCACCACACCGGCGAGCCCCAGCCGGCGCACCACCCACTCCTCGATGAAGGCATCGGCCGGTAGCGCCGCGAAGTCGCGGTCGAACCGCAGCACGACGGCGGCATCCATCCCGAAGGCCTCGAACAGCGCCAGCCGCTGCGGGATCGGAGTGAGCGTGAACGGCGCGCTCTCGGGCCGGAACAGCCGCGCCGGATGCGGATCGAAGGTGACGACGATCGCCGGCCGCCCCTGCGCTCGCGCCAGATCGCGCGCGCGGCCGACCACCGCCTGATGGCCGAGATGGAAGCCGTCGAAATTACCGAGCGCTGCGATCCCGCCGCGCATGTGTGGCGGCAGCTGATCGGCGTGAATGAAGCGTTCCATGCGGTCCGGCGTCCCCCTCGGCGACGGCATAGCGGCGGGCGAACCGCGCCGCTAGACCCGCTCCAGCGTGACGAAGCTGTAGGCGGGACGCCCCTCCTCCGCCGGATGATCCTCGCGCGCCGTCTCGCGCCAGCGCGCCGGATCGAACGGCGGCAGGCTCGTGTCGCCCTCCGGCGCGGCATGAACCTCGGTCAGGTAGACCCGTGTCGCGATCGGCAGCGCCTCGGCATAGACCGCCGCGCCGCCGATGATCATCACCTCCTCGGCACGCGTCTTCGGATCGAGCCCGGCAGCGGCAACCGCCTCGGCGAGGTTCGCCACCACCGTCACGCCCTCGGCGCGCCAGCCGGCGTCGCGGGTCAGAACGATGTTGTGGCGACCGGGCAGCGGCTTGCCGATCGACTCGAAGGTCTTGCGCCCCATCACCACCGGCTTGCCGACCGTCAGCCGCTTGAAGTGCTTGAGATCGGCCGGCAGGTGCCACGGCAGCGCGTTGTCGCGCCCGATCACGCCGTTATCCGCACGGGCGACGACGAAGCTGATGGCGGGGCGTGCGACCGGCTGCATTGCCCCTGACTAGCGCCCGAACGCCCCGGACGCTAGCAAGACGGCATGAAAGACATCCTCTTCCTGCTGCCCGCCGACTTCGACGACCGGGGCGCCCCCTGGTACTGCCGCGAATGCGCCGAGGTGCGCGGGTTGCTCGCCTATTACCCCCAGCTCGCCGACAGGCTCGACGTGCGCGTGATGGATTATCCGCGTCCCCGCGCCACGATGGTCGAGATGCTGGGCGAGGCGCACCAGAACTGCCCCACGCTCGTCATCGCTGATGATGCGCGCGAACTGCCCGGGCACATCACCGTCGGCACGTCGAATGGCCGCCGCTTCGTCGACAACGCCAAGGCGATCGGCGAATATCTCGCCGCTGCCTACGGCATCGGCCGTCCGCATCCCTGAACCCGCCGCGAAGCACCTCTTCGCGGCGATGATTACACCGCCACCGGCGCCTTGATGTGGGGGTGGGCCTCGTAGCCGACGAGCTCGAAATCCTCGTATGTGAAGTCGAAGATGTCGGTAACCGCCGGATTGATCCGCATCTCCGGCAGCGGGAACGGACGGCGGGTGAGCTGCAGGTCCGCCTGCTCGATGTGGTTGAGGTAGAGGTGCGCGTCCCCCAGCGTGTGGATGAACTCGCCTGGCCGATACCCGGTCACCTGCGCCACCATCATCGTCAGCAGCGCATAGCTGGCGATGTTGAAGGGCACGCCCAGGAAGATGTCGGCCGAACGCTGGTAGAGCTGGCACGACAGCCGCCCATCGGCGACGTAGAACTGGAACAGGCAATGGCAGGGCGGCAGCGCCATCGCCTCGACGTCGCCGACGTTCCAGGCCGAAACGATCAGGCGGCGCGAGTTCGGGTTGGTGCGGATCTGCTCGACGACCTGCGAAATCTGGTCGACGACGCGCCCGTCGGCCGTTTCCCAGCGGCGCCATTGCTTGCCGTAGACGGGCCCAAGCTCGCCCCCCTCGTCCGCCCATTCGTCCCAGATCGAGACGTTGTTGGCCTTGAGGTAGGCGATGTTGGTCTCGCCCTTCAGGAACCACAGCAGCTCATGGACGATCGATTTCAGGTGCAGCTTCTTGGTGGTCACGAGCGGGAAGCCGTCCGCAAGGTCGAAGCGCATCTGATGCCCGAAGACCGAGAGCGTGCCGGTCCCCGTCCGGTCCTCGCGCCTGAAACCCTCGCGGCGCACCCGCGCCATCAGATCGAGATACTGCTGCACTGTCCGCCCATCGTTCAAGAATCGCCGGCTGACTCTCTACGGCGGAAAGCCGAGGCGCAAGTTCGATGCGGTCGGGGATCAGCCGAAGCAGCCCGTTTCCAGGGAAGCATGGCCTCAAGCCCCGGACAGAAATCTTGCTGCTGCCGCTCCGATGGTAGACTGATGGCTCGATGACGAGCGTAGACAACGTAGGCAACAATGCGGAGGCATCGGACGGTGACGTCCGCTTGGCGATCGACCGCATCACGCGGTTCATCCGTGCCGTCCGCTACATCCGCGACGAGTTCGAGCCGCTGGGCATCCCGGCCCGCCGTATCGCGCAGCTCGACATCGTGATCATGGAGTCCGAAGCCGAGCTGCGCCGCCTGATCGCTGCGCGCGACGTGCCGGAATAGCCGGGCGGCGTTGTCGTTCGTTGTCGGGCGTGAGGAGCGACAGCACGGAGCAAAGCCATGTCGATCGACGACCAGATCATCAACACGCCGGACGGTCCGATGACCTGGGCCGAATGGAAGAAGAAGAATCCGGTCCAGGTGCCGTCGCGCCGTACCAAGGGCAAAGACCTGCCCCTCAAGGTGAAGCGGTTCACCGACGACAAATAGCTGAACAGGTATGCTCAACCGACGCGGGGTTGTCCTCGCGCCGGTCAACGAGGGTCAAGCCGAGTGACGCGCCTGCTCGGCTTCCTTGAGGCGCTTTTCACGAATCGCGGCGCTCCGCTCGATCCGCTCCGCCTGCTGTGTCCATGCGGCGGCCGACGCCAAGTAGGACTGGCGAAGCTGCGGTAGCGTGGTTTCGGCGGCCTTTGCCGTCCAGATGCCGGCGTTCTCGCGGCACACATGCGCTTTGGGTTCAGCCATGACGCTCTCCGGGTTCATTTGTGACGGTTGGATCGCCGAGCGGACCCGGTATCAGGACTTTCTCGCCTTGCGCGCAGCATAGCGCGCGTCGCGCTGCGCCTTCGCCTCGGCCTGAGCAGCTGCCTCGCGCTCGATACGCTCGGCGGCCTCGACGGCAGCAGCCAGATCGCTCGCTTCCTTTGCGGCAGCTCGTTCGGCAGCGCGTGTGGCGCGCGCCGTCTGGATCGCCTGCCGCTCGGCCGCCCGTGCGAGCACGGCTGGATCGTTCGGATCCGGTCGTGCCGTGAACCGGGCAAGCAGCGCCTTGCGCGCCTCGATGGCGCGCTCGCGCCGATCGGCGAAGCTGGGGGAATAGGCTTTGATCGGCTTTCTCCTATCAAGAAGGCGATGGACGGCGGACCCTGTGGCCCGCCGTCCATCGTCAGGCAGTCGGGCCCTGGACCGTCATCCAGCGCCAAAGCCGCCCGATGACGGTCGCACGCGGCAGCGAAGCGTGTGCCTGCGCCGCGATGCGATCCCTCATCGTGGAGACGGGCTCAGGCCGCCACCAGATTGCAGGCCGACATGCGGCCCTGGCGGTCGGCCTCGAGATCGAAGCTCACCTTCTGACCATCCATCAGACTGCGCATGCCGGCGCGCTCGACCGCCGAGATGTGGACGAACACGTCCTTGGCGCCGCCGTCGGGCGTGATGAAGCCGAAGCCCTTCTGGGCGTTGAAGAATTTTACGGTACCGGTCGTCATGATTTTCCCTTTCCGAGAAACGGGCGTGCCCGACGCCGAACGTCGGCATCAGGGCCAAAGAAGCAGGAAAGGGAGAGAGGGCAGTGACGCGCCGCAATCCGTCGCGCGCAACGTCAGCTCACCTAAGGTGGGCTCTATTGGCGGCGAATACAAGGGCGGGCTTGCATTCGGGTGGCCCGCGCATGATGTTGAGCCCATCACCGGCAGACGCGTTCACAGGCGCCGGTGGCTGAGGGCTCGCTGCCCCCGCCTGCAAGTTTGACAGGCGCATCCTATGCTTACCGCCCACGCATGCCGTGCCCTTGCGGCCGACGACCGCTTCCGTGCCGCCACCGCCATTCTGTCCACCCGACGCGCCTGCTTCGAGGCGTCGGTCGAGGCTTGGAGCCGGCGGGCCGATTTTCTGGAGCATGTCGTCCGACTGAACGAGGCGCGTCGCGCCAGCGGACCGCCGGCGGACCTGACCGGCATCGCGCAGCTCGCTCGCACCCGGACCACCAACTGACCGCGGCCTCGAACCCGCACGGGCTGTGGAGGGTGACGTGCAGATCCTCTTCGAACTCACCGCTTCTCAGCGAGACATGATCGCCCGAGCCGGGCTCGATCCGGGGGTGGTGCCCCTGAGGAACATGCGTCTGCGAATGGGTGACGAGGAGGTCTGGGCCAAATGCCCGGTCATCGGGAGCGGCCTGGTCTCGGAGACGGTCGTCCTGCCGAACGGGCAGGTGCTGACGAAGCTGGCGAAGGGCCGCACTTGATGGTCTGGGATCTCACGGCAACCGGCCCACGCGGCAGCGACGGGCGACCCGACCGCTGCGGGCGAGCGCGCTATTTCCTCGAAACCTGCGCCGCGACCGGCTGCGGCATCCGCTTCTCGTGAGGCTGCCCGCCATGGCATCGTACCATCTTGTCTACCAGCCGCTCAGCAGCGCCGTCCTGGTCGATCGTACCTTCGAGGCGCGCAGCCTGGATGAGGCCTATACCTGGGCCGGCGAGTTCATCGCCGAGGCCCATGGCATGGCCGGCGAGCATGTCGCATTCGACCGCATCGCGCGCATCGTGACGGTGGGGGCTGGCTACCGTTCGCGGCGTGGCGCGTTCACCCTCACGCCTACGAGCGTTCCGGCAGGCGAGGTGTCGGCGGCCGACGAGGTGCGGTCGCTGCTCGACTGACCGACTGTTTGCGAACGCCCGAACGGAATCGCCCCTGAGGAGAACCGCATGTTCCAGAAACCAGCGAAGCGCTACGCAGGCGAACGACCACTCGATGCCGACGAGACGCGGCGGCGCGGCCTGGCCGTGCGGCTGGCGAGCACGGCCCATCCGACGGCGCAGGAGGCGATGAGCTTCCTCAACGAGCATCATCACAGCCTCGGGGGGCGGCCCTTGGATATCGCGACGGCGAGCGATGCCGGTCTCGCTGCCGTCGAGGCCACGCTGAAGCGCTGATGCTCAATTCAGGCTCCTGACCTGGAGCCGACACGAACGAGGCCGTGCCCCGGGAACGACGGAGGTTATCCAGAAAGCGGCGCGGCCTCACTCGTATCGGTAAGTGCATGTCTGCTTTCACTCCGGGCCGATGCGAAGCGGACGTCCTTCGCTTGCCGGAGCGTCGTCGCTCGGGGCCGAGCTTCCGTCGCATTTCGCGTAGTACGTCTACGCACTCTGTGTTAACTTCCGAGTCGCGCTCAACAGGAGATCGCTGCGGATGCGCATGCGCGAACTCGAGAAGCGGACCGGCGTCGGCCGGGAGACGATCCGGTTCTACATCCGGGAAGGGCTGCTGCCCGAGCCCGAGCGCGCGACCCGCAACTCCGCCTTCTACACCGAAGACCATGTCGCCCGCGTCCGCGCCATCAAGCGGCTCCAGGAGGAGCGCTTCCTGCCGCTCGCGGTGATCAAGTCGCTGCTCGATGCCGAAGGCGGCGACCGCTGGCTGCACGCCGAAGCCTTTCCGCACCTCGATGCCATGCTGCGTGCGCGGCTGGACGAGGGCGAGCGGCTGCCGGTCGCGCGCGTGATGGAACAGACGGGCGCCACGCGCGAGGACATCGACGAGGCGGTCGCCAGCGGCACCGTCGCGGTGGCGGCCGACGGCACGATGGACCCGCGCGACGCCGGCATCGTCAAGGCGCTGATGGAGCTGAAGCACATCGGCTTCACCGAGGAGCGCGGCTTCACCGGCGAAGGCCGCGGCATCTATGCCGACTTCGTCGACTGGCTCGTCGGTCAGGAGATGCGGCTGTTCTTCGAGCACACGGCAGGCGTGGTCGGCGAGGAGGAGGCGGCCAACATGGCCGAGCGCGGCATCGCCGCCGTCAACGACATGCTGAGCCTGATGCGCACCCGCGAAATCCTGCGGCGGCTCGAAGCCCGCCGCCGCATCGCCAACGACAATCAATGACAATCAAGAGGGAGTATCGTTCATGGCCTTCACCGACATCTACGGCATCAAGCCCGAAAGCCTCTCGTGGGAAGTCCCGCAGGACTTCGACACCCATTTCACCTGGAGCTATTCGGACAGCCGCCAGGACCTGCTGAACCTCTACGCCAAGGGCAAGCAGCAGCAGTGGGACGCCGAGTATCGCATCGATTGGGATCAGGATATCGATTACGATAACCCACAGGGGATGCCGGTCGAGCTATTCGCGCTGCACGGCTATTCCGAGTTCGAGAAGATGTCGGATCGCGAGAAGGTCGAGATCCGCCGCAACAGCCAGGCCTGGGGCCTGTCGCAGTTCCTGCACGGCGAGCAGGGCGCGCTGATCTGCTCGGCCAAGATCGTGACGCAGGTGCCCGACCTCGAGGCGAAGTTCTATGCCTCGACGCAGACGATCGACGAGGCGCGCCACGTCGAGGCGTACAAGCGGCTGCTCGAGAAGATCGGGCTTTCGCATCCGATGACCGGGCCGCTGAAGACGCTACTGGAACAGGTGCTGCGCGACAGCCGCTGGGACATGACCTACCTCGGCATGCAAGTGGTGATCGAGGGGCTGGCGCTCGCCGCCTTCGCCGGCATCCGCGACCATTCGAGCTCGCCGCTGGCGGCCGCCGTCAACGCCTATGTCATGCAGGACGAGGCACGGCACGTCGCGTTCGGGCGGCTGACGCTACGCGAATATTATCCGCAGCTCACCGAGGCCGAGCGTCGCGAGCGCGAGCAGTTCCTGATCGAAGCCTGCTACCACATGCGCGACCGTTTCGAGCAGCGCGAGCTGTGGGAGCATCTCGGCCTCGACGTCGAGGGCTGCGTGCAGCACATGCACGAGACCGCGGGCTCGCGGCAGTTCCGAAACCACCTCTTCAACCGCATCGTGCCCGTGGTGAAGGACATCGGTCTCTGGGGCGAGACCGTCCAGAAGGGCTACGCCGACATGGGCGTGCTCGACTACGTTCACATTGATATCGATGCGCTCCAAGCCAACGACGAAACCATCGCCGCGCAGTTCGACGCCCGCCGCCGGAACATCGAGGAAGTCGCTGCGCTCGCCGCGGCCGAATAGCGGCTCAGAAACCGGTCGAGACCGTCAGCGCCGGCCCGGTCCCCGGGTCGGCGTTGCCGTTGATGCGCCATCGGTAATCGAGCGCGACATTGACCGGCGGCTGGCTCTCGATGCGAAGCTGGGCGCTCGGGCCGACCTCGATCCAATGGGCGGTGCGGTCGTAATGCTGTACGCTTGCCCAGATGCCGCCGCCGAGCGTCAGCGCCACCTTGTCGCTCAGGTCGAAGGCTCGCCCGCCGCGTGCCGCGGTGGCGGCATAGAGATCCTGGCGCCGCGTGCCGACGATGCCGGTCTCGGCATAAGCCGACCAGGCGTTCCAGGCTTTCCGGCCGGCGGGACGCGGCGTCTCGCCACCGGCGGCCACGCGTACCGTCCAGGCATTCCGCGACTTGCGGCCGGCGCGGATCAGCCGCTCCGCTGCGACCTGTACCGCCGGCACCGGACGCCAGGTAACGGCGACCGCGGCTTGGGCGCTGCCAGTGTTGAGCGCGATGCCGTCGTTCGCGGTCACCACCCGCCCCTGCAGCGCAAACGGCTGCGGATCGAGCGGGTTGAGAGTGTAGGCGACCTGCGCACCGCTCTGCGCCGCCGTGAGCGCAGGGATCGTCGCCGTTGGTAACGACCGTCCCGAGTTGCGGGCGAGCATATAGGCCGTACCCGACCATCGTTGCTCAAGGTAACGAAGCTGCGCGTACCATTGTGGGACGCGCGGATCGTCCGCGCCTTGTTCAATGGCTTGGCGGAAAGCGGCGGCGGCCGTGCGACGATCACCGGACGCGAGCAAGGCGTAGCCGCGCTCGGCGGCAGACGTGCCCGCCATCATCGATGGATGCACCTGCTCTTGGGGCGGTTGTGACGTGAGCGTTGAACTGTCTGACGCAGTCAGCAACTCATCCGCTGCGAAAATAACGGGATCAAGCCATAGGCGAGCCTCAACCGCCGAAGTGGTGCGAGGCGAATGGGCGGGGATCCTGAGTACAAGAGCGGAGCTTTGGAGGTCGGATGCACCAATCTCGACATCGGGCAGGCCAGCGGTAAGCCGAGACTGTATCGACCGCAGTGATGGACCGGAAGGCGTCTCGTCCGCCGGCCGCGTGGCGGCAAGCTCGCTCCATACCGACGGCAGCCGCCATGCAAGCCAGCCGAGCGCCGCTAGGCAGAGCAAGGCGTAGACGCGGAGCGGGCGGGCGGTCAGCACCTTGTGACCTGCAATGGAAAACGGTGGGCGGTCTTGTCCCACCACAGGGCTTCCCGCCCGCTGGTAATGGCGATGTAGCGTCGCAATGCGCTCATCGCCGCCGCGAAGTTGATGAAGTTGGCAGTGACCGCACGTGGCGCCGACCGCAGTGCTTCCTGCCAGCCATAGGTGCGGCCGGTGAAATAGGCGCGCATGGTCAAGCGCCAGACGAAAATGGCGAAGTTGAATAGGAGCAGCCGCTCCAGTGGGCTTCCCGGTTCGACCAGCGGTGGCAGCGTGATGCTGGCAGGACAGAGCGTCTTGATGCCCTCAAGCATGACGACGGCGAGTAAGCTAAGGTAGGCCAGCGCCGTGAGCATTGCGGTGATGATCGACTTGCGGTCGCGCATCAGCATCAGTCGGTCCGGCCAGCGGCCGGGCCATCCCAGCCGGTCCCAGCCGTGCAGCGCGATCCCGAGCAGCCAACGTGACTTCTGCCGCTTGGCGGCCTCGAAGGAAGTGGGGAAATGCTCGCGGGTGGCGACCACGGTCGGATCATCCACTGCGGCAGGGATACGGACGAAGGTCCCTCGCCCTCCCAGCGCGGCGACCCGCAGGCCGAGTTCATAGTCCTCGACCTGACAGGCCGGATCGAACGGGAGCCCGCCGCCGGCTTCGGCAATCCGCGCCATCATGTCCCGCTCGATGGCGCAGGCCACGCCCGCGCTTGGGACGGCGGCGCCGATCGCCTCGCGGATCAGGATGTCCTTGCCGTGCGCCTCCGCGAACTCGTCGGCATAATGGCCGGCGATCCAGCGCGAGCGCTCGTCGAGGAGCGGCACGACGGGAAGCTGGACCATGGCCTTGCCCGGAATGAGGCTGTCGAAGACGTTGAGCTCATGGCGATGAACCACATCCTCGGCGTCGTGGAGCACGATCGCCTTGAACCGCATCCC
>JAEZQR010000177.1 GCA_023413015.1 Pseudomonadota bacterium | reverse complement strand
CATCGGGCGTCGCGTCGGCGAAGCCGGGCAGGTTCGAATATTTGTCGAGCTGCACGATATGCTGCAGCACGAACTGCGTGTCCTTCACGGGCGCGCGGTAGATGGGCATGTCAGGCTCCTGAGGCTTTTCGGGCGGCGCCGGTTGGCACCAGCTCTTCGAGGGTGACGACGAAGCGTTGCAGCTCGTCGATCATGTCGGCGATGTCGGCGCGCTGCTCTTCGAGGACCGCGATGCGATCGCGGCAGCGTTCGATGGTGACCTGCCGCTGTCGGGTACGGCCGTCGCCGGCATCGTAGAGGTCGAGCATCTCGCGGATCTCGGCGAGGCTGAACCCGACGCGCTTGCCGCGCAGGATCCAGGCGAGCCTTGCGCGGTCGCGGCGCGAATAAATGCGGTTCTGCCCCTGTCGCTGCGGGCTGATCAGCCCCTGATCCTCGTAGAAGCGGATCGCGCGCGGCGTGACGTTGAACGCGGCGGCGAGGTCGGTAATCGTGAAGCTTTCGGCGTCGCCGCTCAGCGCGGCATCGCTGGGTACGTTCACGAAGAGCGAGTCGGCTTTCATCGGGTGCCGAAGCTAGTTAACGTTTACGTAAACGTCAACGCTGGCGCGGAGGGTGGGGCCGAGCCATTCTTGTCATGCACTGCCCTCTCCCGCGCTCACCCTGAGCTTGTCGAAGGGCGAGCGTGGCACTGCCGTCGAGGCAGGCTGGACCCTGCTTCGACAGGCTCAGCATGAGCGCTGAGGGAGTGGTAAAGCGTGGATATCCGTCTGCGTGGGGATAACGATGCCCGATAGGGCTACAGCGGCTCAGGCAACCAGATCGAGCTGGGGGTTCTCGTAGAGGAAGCTGCCGGCCGTCTCCGCACCGATCAGCTCCGAGATGGCGCGGGCGACGGTATCGGAATGCGTGGCGCGGTAGCGGGCAAGCTGCCCACGCAGCAGCGGGTGGAGGAGCGGCACGAGCCAGGTCGCCACCCGCTCGCCGAGCCGGAACTCGCGGCGGGTGCCTAGCAACAGGCCCGGCCGGATAATGTCGACGCGCTCGAAACCGAGCTTGAGGATGGAGGCTTCGATCTCGGCCTTGGTCGCCAGATAATAGTTGCTCGTCCGGCGTGTGGCGCCGACCGACGAGACGAGGATGAACTGCCGCGCCCCGTAGCGCAGCGCCGCCTGCGCGAACGCGCGGACATAGTCGTGATCGATACGACGGAACGCGCCCTTCGACTCCGCCGCCCGCATCGTCGTCCCGAGGCACGAGATGGCGACGTCGGCCTGATCGACGCCGAGCGCTTCGCTGCCATTATGCAGCAACATCTCGAAATCGAACTGGCGCTCGTAACGCGCGTGAGGCTCTCGACGGACAAGGCTGGTGAGCGCGATGTCGGGACGCGCCGCGAGCCGCTGGGCGACCTTCCTGCCCACGAGGCCGCTGCCGCCGATCAGCAGGACGTTCGTCACCGCTCCAGCCGACTGCCGTTGACGACACGGTAGAAGCAGCTGCGCTCGCCGGTATGGCAGGCCGGGCCCGCCGGCACGACCTTGAGCCAGACGGCATCCTGATCGCAGTCGATCCGCATCTCCACCACCCGCTGCACGTTCCCCGAGGTCGCGCCCTTGTGCCAGACCTCGCGGCGCGAGCGCGACCAGTAATGCGCCTCGCCGGTCGTCAGCGTGCGCTCGAGCGCCTCGGCGTTCATGTGCGCGACCATCAGCAGCTCGCCGCTGGCCGCATCGGTCGTGACAGCCTGGATCAGACCACGCTCGTCGAAGCGGGGGCGAAGTTCGGAGGCGGACTCCAGCGCAAGTTCACTCATCTGCGCACTAATAATCATTTATTTCGCCTGCGTTCCATGTAGCCTCCTCAAAAACTGGGGGAGCATGAATTATGATGAAACCTACAGTGGCTTTAATTCTGAGCGTAATAGCTACAGACGTCGCTGTAGCGCAGAGTTTTGCTTTCGACACGCTGCAAGGCCGGTGGTCAGGCAAGGGCACATTCCGCGGTGCGCCGGCAGATGTGACCGCCGCCGTCGAGCCGGTCTTCGGCGGCCGCTTCTGGACGCTGACGATCAGGACAGCGGTGGCAGGCCCTCAGCCCTTCACCTTCGAGGGTCGGGCGACCTACCCGGTCAAACAAGGCACACCATCACAGGGCTACTGGATCGACTCCAACGGGACATCCTACGCCATCTCTCCATCGGTCGATGGCGGCATGCTTGCGGCTCTGTGGGGCAACGAGCGGTACAAGGGACGCAGCACCTATAAGCTCGATGAGAGTGGCCGCTTGCGAATCGACGACTTCGTCCAGAACAAGTCGGGCGAATGGCAGCAGTTCGCCACCACGACGCTCGACCGGCAAAAGTAAGACTTGGCCCGATAACCCGTTGCATATTCGTGACGCGAGGGGGCGACAAGCGGGGAACCGCCCCCTATATGCCGCCCAACAAACGGCCAGTGCTCGGGGGTCCCCGTGGAGAACATGCTTACCACGCATCCGTTCGACGACGACAAGCTTCGCGAGGAGTGCGGCGTTTTCGGTGTCTACGGCGCCGAGGGCGCAGCGGCGATCACCGCGCTGGGGCTCCATGCGCTCCAGCACCGCGGCCAGGAAGCCGCCGGCATCACGACGTTCGACGGCAAGAACTTCCACAGCCACCGGGCCCAGGGCCACGTCGCCGGCAATTTCGACCGCGAGGACGTGATCGCCCGCCTGCCCGGCGAGAACGCCATCGGCCATGTGCGCTATTCGACCACCGGCGAGACCGCGCTGCGGAACGTGCAGCCGCTGTTCGCCGAGCTGGTGTCGGGCGGTTTCGCGATCGCGCACAACGGCAACATCTCGAATGCGACCAAGCTGCGCCGCGAGCTGGTGCGGCGCGGGTCGATCTTCCAGTCGACGAGCGACACCGAGACGATCATCCACCTCGTCGCGACATCCACCTACCGCACGCTGCTCGACCGCTTCATCGATGCGCTCAAGTCGGTCGAAGGCGCCTATTCGCTGATCTGCCTGACGCCCGAAGGCATGCTCGCCTGCCGCGATCCGCTCGGCATCCGGCCGCTGGTGCTGGGGCGCCTGAACGACGCCTATATCCTCGCCTCCGAGACGGTGGCGCTCGATGTCGTCGGCGCGACCTTCCTGCGCGCGATCGAGCCGGGCGAGCTGGTGGTAATCAACGAGCGCGGGCTGCGCTCGCTGCGCCCGTTCGGCGCGCACCGCCCCCGCCCCTGCATCTTCGAGCATGTCTATTTCTCGCGCCCCGACTCGATCGTCGACGGTTCGAGCGTCTATCAGGTGCGTAAGCGCATCGGTCAGCAGCTCGCGATCGAGAGCCCGGTCGACGCCGACATCGTCGTGCCGGTGCCGGATTCGGGCACGCCGGCAGCGATCGGCTACGCGCAGCAGTCGGGCATTCCGTTCGAGCTGGGCATCATCCGCAGCCACTATGTCGGCCGCACCTTCATCCAGCCGGGCGACCAGATCCGCAACCTGGGCGTCAAGCTCAAGCACAACGCCAACCGGGCGCTGATCGCCGGCAAGCGGATCGTGCTGATCGACGACTCGATCGTGCGCGGCACCACCTCGATCAAGATCATGCAGATGCTGCGCGACGCAGGAGCGACCGAGGTGCACATGCGGATCGCCTCCCCGCCGACGCGGCACAGCTGCTTCTACGGCGTCGACACGCCCGAGCGCGCCAAGCTGCTCGCGGCGCAGATGGACGTCGAGCGGATGCGCGAGTTCATCAAGGTCGACAGCCTTGCGTTCCTGTCGATCGACGGCCTGTACAAGGCACTGGGCGAGGAAGGCCGCGACGACGCGAACCCGCAGCACTGCGACGCCTGCTTCACCGGCGACTATCCGACGCGGCTGACCGACCAGGAAGAGATCGAGCGGCCCGACCAGTTCTCGCTCCTCGGCGAACGGCGGGCGATCTGATGGCGAAGCCTCTCAACGAACGGCTGGCGGTCGTCACCGGCGCCAGCCGCGGGATTGGCGCTTCGACGGCCGAGGCGCTGGCGGCCGCCGGCGCCCATGTCGTGCTCACCGCGCGCACCGAAGGCGGGCTGGAGGAAGTCGAAAGCCGCATCCATGCGGCCGGCGGCACCGCCACCATCGCGCCGCTCGACCTGAGCGACGGCGACGGCATCGACCGGCTGGCGCAGGCGATCGGCGGGCGCTGGGGCAGGCTCGACATCCTCGTGCTCAACGCCGCAATGCTGGGCGACCTGATGCCGCTGGCGCATGTGCCGCCGGCGCAGTTCGACAAGATCATGGCGCTCAACGTCGGCGCGCAATACCGGCTGATCCGCGCGTTCGATCCACTGCTGCGTGCCGCACCGCAGGGGCGGCTGATCGCCGTCACTTCGAGCGTGGCGACGAGCCCGCGCGCCTATTGGGGCCCCTATGCGGCGTCGAAGGCGGCGCTCGAGGCGCTGGTCGATACCTATGGCCAGGAAGTGCGCAACGTCAGCGCCGTGCGGACCGCGGTGCTCGACCCTGGCGGCACGCGCACCAAGATGCGCGCACAGGCCTTCCCCGGCGAGGACCCGATGACGCTCAAGACGCCGGACACGGTGGCCGGACGCGTGGTCGAGATGCTGACAGGCGATTTCGAGACGGGCGCGCGGGTCGCGCTGACGAAGGCGGCTTAGGCCTTTTCACATCTGTACATATCAACGCCATCCCGGCGAAGGCCGGGATGGCGGCGCATTAGGTACAGCGAAAGTTGAGCCTCAGGCGGCGCGGCCAGTCCGGCGGAGCTTTTCGAGCTTCTTGAGCAGCATGTCGCGCTTCAGCTTCGACAGATGGTCGATGAACAGGATGCCCTCGAGGTGGTCCATCTCGTGCTGCAGACAGGTGGCGAGGAGGCCGTCGAGCTCTTCCTCGTGCGCCTTGCCGTCGTAGTCGAGCCACTTCACGCGGACGCGCTCGGGCCGGTCGACCTCGGCGTACATCTCAGGCACCGACAGGCAGCCCTCGTTGTAGACCGAATGCTCGTCGGACGACCAGACGATCTCCGGATTGACGAAGTAGCGCGGATTCTTGACCGGCTTACCCTCGGCGTCCTCCGTTTCCTGAAGGTCGATCACCAGCACACGCTTGGGAACGCCCACCTGAATCGCGGCGAGGCCGATGCCTGGCGCGTCGTACATCGTCTCCAGCATGTCATCCATCAGGCGACGAAGCTCGTCGTCGACCTTGTCGACGGGCTTGGAGATCGTCCGCAGGCGCGGATCGGGGGTTTCGATGATCGGGAGGATAGCCATGACGCTCAGCTAGGTGTGGGGGACGCCTCCGTCAAGCGACGGGGCGCCGCGCTTTCAGGGCTTGGGCGAGCGTGCCCTCGTCGAGGAAGTCGAGCTCGCCGCCGACGGGGACACCGTGCGCGAGCTGCGTCACCTTGACGGCCAAGTTCTCCAGCCGGTCGGCGACATAGTGCATCGTCGTCTGGCCTTCGAGCGTGGCGTTCATCGCGAGGATGACCTCCTCGATGCCGCCCGCGGCGATGCG
>JAEZQR010000162.1 GCA_023413015.1 Pseudomonadota bacterium | reverse complement strand
GGCCGCCTCGCGGCGCGTGCCGACGACCGCCCAGCCTTCGCCGCGCAGCCGCGCCGCCAGCCGCGAGGCGGTATAACCAAGCCCGAGGATGAGGAACCGCATGGCCCCTTTTCCCCTCCCGGGTGGGGAGGGGCAAGGGGTGGGTAGGCCCGTTATTCGATCCCGGCCTCGGTGAGATGCTCCGCCTTCCAGCGCATCGCCGTCTCGACGCGGGTGCGGCCCGAGGGATGGTCGTAGAAGATGATCTCCTCCCACTTGCCCGGCTCGATCTTGCGGTAGGTGGAGAGCTTCATCGCGATCTTCGCGAAGCCGTCGGGCGCGCGGGCGGCGTTGAGACCGAACACGTCCGCCTCCTGCTCGTGCGCGCGGACCAGGCTGTTGGTCAGCGGCGTCGCGAGCAGGAAATAGGCTGAGATCACGATCATCGCCGCTGGCACGACCGCCGGATCGGCGAGGCTGGTGACGCCCCAGCGCCCGCCCCAGCGCGCCAGCATCGCCGGCACGATCTTCGCGACCGCGAGATAGCCGACGAGGATGATCAGGCCGAGGCCGAGCAGCAGCGAGAAGCTGTGGTTGAGCACATAATGGCCGAGCTCATGGCCCATCACCGACCGCACCTCGGCGGGCGTGCTCTGGTTCAGCAGATTGTCGTTGAGCGCGATGCGGATCGTCGGGCCGAGCCCCGCGACGTTCGCGGAGATGCGCGTCGTCTGCCGCGACTGGTCGACGACATAGACGTTGTCGGCCGGCACGGTGTTGGCACGCGCCATCGACAGGATCTGCTCGCGCAGGGTGCCCGCCTGCATCGGCGTATACTTGTTGAACAGCGGCTCGACGAGCACCGGCGCCAGCAGCAGCATGAAGGCGAGAAGGGCAACGGTGACGGCCGCACCGATGCCCCACCAGCCGTTGCCGAAGCGTCGGACGAGCGCCAGCAGCCCCGCAATCAGCAGCGTGCCGACGATCGTGCCGATCGCGAGCCCGATCAGCTGCTCACCGAACCAGGCGCCGAACGTTTGGGTGGCGAGATCATATTGATGCTCGCGGACGAAGCCGGTGTAGATGGTCCACGGCAAGGCGATCGCCGAGGTGGCGACGATGAAGGGCGCCGCCCACAGCAGCGACCGAAGGAACGGCCGCCCGCCGCTCTTCCGCTCGGCCCAGGCCGACAGCCGGCTCGACCAGCCGAAGTGCAGGAAGGCGAGGTTGATCGCGGCGCCGACGAGGAAGCCCCACAGCAGCAGCCAGTAGCCGCCTTCGAAATAGGCGTCCGATTTCGCGCGTGCCGCCCCCGACAGCGTCGCCATATAGGCCTGCGTCGCCTGCTCGACGTCGAACGCCGGTGCCGCCTGCGCGAGCGCCGGCGCCGCGCACAGCAGTGCCGCGCCGCCGACCGCGAACCCAAGTTTTTTCATATCGCCCCCCGTATCCGCTCCCGCTTGAGCCGGCGGATGATGTTACGGAACCGTTCCGCTGGCAATACGGCCACTTGTACCGCCGCCGGCGGCTATTCCACAGGGAAGGTGTTCGCCCGCGGCAGCGTCAGGATGAACACCGTGCCGCCGGTCGGACGCGGCTCGGCGCGGATGTCGCCACCGTGCGCCCGCATGATCGACCGGCAGATCGACAGTCCGATGCCCATGCCGCTCGCCTTGGTAGTGACGAACGGCTCGAACAGATGCGCCTGCACCTCAGGCGGCAGCCCCGGCCCGCGGTCGGCGATCAGCAGCTCGACCCTGTCGCCGGCGCCGCGGCTGACGATGGTCAGCTCCTGATCGGGGCCGTCGACCATGGCCTCGACCGCGTTGCGGACGAGGTTGAACACCACCTGCTGCAGCTGGATGCGGTCAGCAATGACCGCATCCGCGTTGGCCGCCAGCTTGAGCTTGGTGTGCGTGCCGCGTGCCGCGGCGTCGCTGTGCGCGATGGCGAGCGCTTCGCGCACGATCGAGGTCAGGCTCTCGGCACGGCGCTGGACTTCGCCCTTGGCGATGAAGCGCCGAAGCCGATGGACGATCTGCCCGGCACGCAGCGCTTCGCTCGCCGCCTGCTGCAGCGCTTCGCGGATGCGCTCGATCGGCTGGCTCTCGCTCGCCAGCATCATGCGCGCGGCAGCGGCATAGTTGGCGATCGCCGCCAGCGGCTGGTTGAGCTCGTGCGCCAGCGATCCCGCCATCGTACCCACCGCGCTCACGCGGGAGACGTGGATCAGCTCCTGCTGCGCCGTGGCGAGGTCGGCCCGCGCCTTGTTCCGTTCGGTCACGTCGCGAACCGCGATGACGGCGAGCTTGACCGTGCCGTCCTCGCCGAAGATCGGTGCGCCGTGGTAGACGACGTCGAGCCAGCGGCCGTCGGTGAAGCGCGCTCGCGCCGCGAGCCGGTCGAGATGCTCGCCGCGCAGCACCCGCATGATCGGCCGTTCGTCGGGGGTCAGCACCCGGCCGTCGGTGTCGAGAAGGTCATAGGAAAGCATGACCTCCTGCATCACGGAGAGGCTGATCCTGTCGGTATCGCGGAGACCGAACATCCGACGGAACGCGCTATTGACGAAGCCGTCGGGCACGCCCGGCGCATAGGCGACGACGCCTTCCTCCAGGCTCTCGACGATGGCGCGTAGCCGCTCCTCGCTCGCGGCGAGCGCCTGTTCGACCGTCTTGCGCTCGCTGACGTCCTCGACGCACAGCGCGATCTGTCCGGGCCGGTTGGGGAGCGGCGCCGACGACAGCCGGACGTGAACCTGGCTGCCGTCTTTCCGCTGGAAGGCCTTTTCGAAGGGCCTGAAATATCCGTTCGCACGGATTTCCGCGATCACCTGCTCATTCGGAAGGCATTCCGGCGGCATGACCGCTTGCCAGTCCCGGTTGCCGGCCTCGAACGCCTCGTGCGAAGTGCCGGCGATCTCGATCAGTCGGTCGTTGACGGCGTAGGTCACCCCTGCCCGATAGTCGACGATCGCCATGCCGACGACGCCGGACTCGAACACGCCGCGGAACCTCGCCTCACTTTCCAGCAGGGCTTCCTGCGCCTGGCGCTGTTCGGTGATGTCGCGGATCGTGAGCACGGCGAGTTCGACGCTGCCGTCGGCGCCGCGCACCGGCTGCCCGTTGTAGATCAGGCGATACTGCCGATCCGTGCCGCGCATCTGCGAAATGACCTCGAGGTTGCGGATCGTCTCACCGCGCAGGATGCGCGCGATCGGCCGTTCGGCATCGGGATAGACTCTTCCCGACGCATCGGTGACTTCGTACAGCGCGAACAGCTCGCCGATATCCCGCCACGGAAGGCCGTCGTGGCCCTGCAGGAACAGGCGGGAATAGGCCTGATTGTAGAAGGCGCATTTCCCATCGGGCGTGACCGCCACGACGCCCTCGACGATATTGTCGAGCAGGGTCTGGAGGTGCGCCTCCACGCCCTTCTGGGTGGAGATGTCTGTACGGGCGCCGATCACGCGCGTGGCTTTGCCGTCACGATCGCGTTCGATGGCGCGCCCGCGATCGGAGACCCAGGCCCAGCTCCCGTCCTTGCGCTGGACGCGATATTCGCACTCGTAGGTGTCGGTGTGCCCCGCGAGATGCGCGCGCAGGGCGCGGCTCACCCGCTGCCGGTCATCGGGATGCACGAGCCTGTCGAGATCGGATATGTCCGCGTTGATCTCGCCAGTGGCATATCCCAGCGTCGTCGGCTGCCGATTGCTGTACCAGAAGCGGCCCGAAACCGCGTTCAGGTCCCACGCCCAGACACGGCCGCCGTCGAGTGCCAGCGCCAGCCGCTCGTGCGCGACGCGCAATGCGAGTTCGGCCTCACGCCGCTCGTGAATGTCCTCGCTCGCGCCATGCCAGATACCGCTGACGGGATCATGTCGGGCACGTATGCGCATCCAGCGGTAGGAGCCGTCGGCGATCCGTGTACGGCGCTCGGCGTCGAGCAATTCGCCCGCCAGACGCGCCTCGCGCACCTGCGCCGCGAAATCCTCGCGCTCGTCGGGATGGATAAGGTCCAGATAGCCGGATGCCGTCTCCAGGCGGCAAGGCACCCCGAGCCAGGCAGCGCCCGCCTCGCTCAGGATGGTCAGCCGGCCGTCAGCGTCGGCCGTCCACAATATCGCGGGCACCACCTCGAGGAAGCGTGGCCAGATGGTGTCCGGCTGCGCGGCGCCAACCGGCCCTATGGCACGCTCCAGAAGCTCAGAATCGCTTGCCATTCCCCCTTGCACGGCATCAGGCGCCGTTCCCCCCGGGAGGCAGACTACACGATTACGGGTCGGCGGAAAGACAGGGATGTGGTTCCGAGCCATTTCACGGCTACTTTTCTTATCATAAGCTAATGATTAGAAGCCGGTTGGGTATGTTTTGGCGTCGGCGAGATCGGTCGACGCGGCGGGGTTCCGGATGTCTGAAGCGGACCAGGTAGCCAAGTGGACAATCTCGCCATACGCCTTTCTTGCCGGCGGCGGCGAGACGGGCGCGCTCATCGCGGCGCGCGATTGGTCGCTCACGCCGCTCGGTCCTATCGAAGCATGGCCGCAGAGCCTGCGCACCGCGACCGCCATCCTCCTGCGTTCGCCGGTGCCGATCGTGATGCTGTGGGGTTCGGACGGCGTCATGCTCTACAATGACGCCTATTCGGTGTTCGCCGGCGGTCGCCACCCCGATCTCCTGGGTTCGAAGGTCCGCGAGGGCTGGCCCGAGGTCGCCGATTTCAACGACCATGTGATGAAGGTGGGTCTGGCCGGCGGCACGCTCGCCTACAAGGACCAGGAGCTGACGCTCTACCGCCATGGCGCGCCCGAGCAGGTCTGGATGAACCTCGACTATTCGCCGGTGCTCGACGAGACCGGCACGCCGGCCGGCGTGCTCGCGATCGTGGTCGAGACGACCGAGCGCGTGCTTGCCGACCGCCGCCGCAGCATCATGCTCGAACTCGAAGAGCAGCTGCGGCGCCTCGACGATCCGGCGGATGCCATCGCCGCCGCGCAGGAGGCGCTGGGGCGCTATTTGTGCGCCGGGCGGGTGGGCTACGGCGAGGTGGACGCAAGCGGGCGCTACTTTACCACCGAGCGCAACTGGACTGATGGCGCCGTGGATCCCCAGCATGGCACGCACGATCTCGCGGCCTTCGGCCCCGAGGTGCTGACGGTCCTGCAACGCGGCGCGACGCTCGTCGTCAGCGACGTGGCGGCCGACCCGCGCACCAATGCGCCGGACCGGCAGGCGGCATTCGCCGCGCTCGACGTCGCGGCAGTGATCACGGTCACGCTCGTCAAGGACGGGCGCCTGCGGGCCGCGCTCTACGTACACAGCCCGACCCCCCGCGTCTGGAGCAAGGTCGACGTGGCGCTCGTCGAGGAAGTGGCCGAGCGCACCTGGGACGCAGTCGAGCGGATGCGTGCCGAGACGGCCGTGCGCCGGAGCGAGGCGCGGCTCGGTGCGATGCTCGAAAGCGTGAGCGACTGCTTCTATGCGGTCGACGTGGATTGGCGCCTCACGGTGTTCAACCGCGCGTCCGAACTCTACTTCGGCGTGAAGCGGGACCAGGTACTGGGCGCCAAGCTGTGGGATCTTTTCCCGCAAGGCCTCGGCACTGACTACGAACGTCTTTGCCGTGCGGCCATGGACGAGCACCAGTCGGCGGCGATCGAGATGCGCTCGGTGCTGCGCCCCGATCGTGTCGTCGAGCTGCGCGTCGTGCCGAAGGCAGGCGGAGGTATCGCCGTCACTATTTCCGACATCACGGACCGCAAGCAGGCGGAGGCACGGCTTCGCGAGAGCGAGGCGCGGCTCCGTACACTCACCAACGCACTCCCGGCCTTCGTCTGGTTCACAGGAGCCGACGGCGAACTGAACTACTTTAACGACCGCTGGTACGAATATACGGGACAGACACCCGAGGAGGCGCTGTCGAACGGGTGGGCGGAAGCGGTTCATCCAGACGATATCGACCGTACCCTGGAGAGGTGGGCCGATGCCCGGGCAAGGGGGGTCACCTACGAGGTCGAGTTGCGCTACCGTCACCGCGAAGGAGATTACCGCTGGTACGTCGCCCGCGCCGAGCCGCTGCGCGACGCCGGGGGCGACATCACCGCTTGGGTTGGCACCTCGACCGATATCTCGCAGGCCAAGCGCCTGCAGGAGCATCAGCAGCTCCTCATCAACGAATTGAACCACCGCGTGAAGAACACGCTGGCGATCGTCCAGGGCATCGCGCAGCAGACGTTCCGTGACGCGGCGGCCGACCCGCGTCATGCGTTCGAGGGGCGGCTGTCGGCGCTGTCGGCGGCGCACAACATCCTCACACGCCAGAGTTGGGAATCGGCCTCGCTCGCCGAGATCGTCGCGCAGGCGATCGAACCCTACCGCGACCGGGCCGGTGTCTTCGAGATCGCAGGTCCCGATCTTGCCTTGCAGCCGAAGACCGCCGTATCGCTGGCGCTCGCGCTCCATGAGCTGGCGACCAACGCGGTGAAATATGGCGCCTTGTCGACGCCGGCCGGCCGGGTCGAGCTTCGCTGGCAGGTTGATGCCGGGCGATTGAGGCTTATGTGGTGCGAACGCGGCGGACCGCCGGTCGTGCCGCCGATGAAGCGTGGTTTCGGCTCCCGCATGATCGAGCGTGGTCTGGCCGTCGAACTGGGGGGCGAAGTGAAGATCGATTTCGAACGACAGGGTCTTGTCTGCACCATCGACGCGCCGCTGCCCGTGGTCGGCGCATGAGTGCGCCGACACCCAAGCGCGTGCTCGTCGTCGAGGATGAGCCGGTCATCGCCATGACCATCGAGGACATGCTCGTCGACCTGGGCTACGAGGTCGTCGGCCCGGCCTCCAGCCTCGATCAGGCGCAGGCGCTCGCCGAGACCGAGCGGTTCGACGCGGCCGTGCTCGACATCAACATCAACGGCGGCCGCAGTTACATCGTCGCCGACGAATTGCGCCGCCGCAGGATACCCTTCGTCTACGCAACAGGCTACGGTGAAGAAGGCATCGAAAACGGCGGTGGGGGAATACCCATCCTCCAGAAGCCGTACCGACAGGATCAGGTGGAGACGGTGTTGTGCCGTCTTCTGGGATAACGGACGGAACCGTAAGCCTTCGTTGCGGTTCCGTACCGGTATGGCGCATTCAAATATCGTTCATGCAACTTGGGTCAATGCGGGGGCTATGAGCATCGCACAGAATATCGGCGACTTGCTGAAGTCGGCCTTCGTGCCCGACGATCAGGTCCTGCCGCGCGCCTTCCTCGACCTGCTCGACCAGCTCGCGGCACTTGAGGATGAGAAGAAGCCGGGCGCGCTCAGCGACGAGGCGTTCAAGGACCAGATCGCGGCGGTGATCCCGCAACTGCGCGCCTTCGGCCGCTCGCTCTCGGGCAGCAGCGACCGCGCCGACGATCTCGTGCAGGAGGCGGTGCTCCGCGCCTGGGCGGCGCGCGACCGCTTCCAGGAAGGCACCAGCTTCAAGGCGTGGACCTTCACTATCCTGCGCAACCTGTTCCTCAGCCAGATGCGGCGCACTCGCTTCACTGCGGAATGGGACGATGTCGCCGCCGAGCGCGTGCTTGCCGCGCCGGCCGATCAGGACCGCCACCTCCATGTCGCCGACGTGCAGCGCGCGCTCGCCAAGCTGCCCGAAGCGCAGCGCGAGGCGCTGGTGCTCGTCGGTGCCGGTGGTGTCACCTATGAGGAGGCCGCCGAAATCTGCGACTGCCCGATCGGCACGATCAAGAGCCGTGTCGCGCGCGGGCGCAGTGCGCTTATCGCCCTTATCGAGGGCGAGGACGGGGACGAGTCGGCCGAAGCCGCCTGAGCCATCAGCTGCGGGCGGAGGTATATCGAACCTCGGCCCGCTTTTTTTGGGCACTGCGATTTTAGGCGTTGTCGAACTGTGACGGACCGTCCGCGGCTCAGCCCTTCTGCAGCGTGAAGCAGAAGCCGGCGCCGCCGCTCGGCGCGTCCTCCGCCCAGAGCTGCCCGCCGTGCGCTTCGATGATCGAGCGGCAGATCGACAGACCGACGCCCATGCCGGCTGCCTTCGTCGAGACGAACGGTGAGAATAGGTGGCGTTTCACCTCGGGAGGCAGACCCGGCCCGGTATCCTCGATCCGAACGACGATCTGAGTTTCGGTATAGGGGGCGACGCTGATGGTGATGACGCGCGTCGACGCGTTCTCCATCGCTTCGGCCGCGTTGCGAAGGAGGTTGGTGAACACCTGCTGGAGCTGGATCCGGTCGGCGAGCACGGTGCGCGTGTCGGGGGCGAACTCGAGGCTGAGGCCGACCGCCCGTTCGCGCAGGTCGCCAAGACTCAGCTCGCAAATCTCCTGGATCAGCGCGCCAAGATCGATCGGCTGTCGCTTGACCTCACCTTTCCACACGAGATCGCGCATGCGGCGCACGATCTCGCCCGCCTGGACCGCGGCCTTGCTCGCGCCCTCCAATGCCTCGGCCAGCACCGGCAATGTCTCCGCACCATGGTTGGTCAGCAGCCGCTTGGCGCCGGCCATGTAGTTCGAGATCGTGGCCAACGGCTGATTCAGCTCATGCGCCAATGTAGAGGCTAGCGTGCCCATCGCGCTTACCCGCGCGACCTGGCCCAGTTCGTGCTGAAGTCGCTGGAGCTGCTGTTGCGCGAGCTTGTGCTCGTGAACATCCTCGGTGACGCCGTACCACCTGATGATGTCACCCGCCTCGTTGCGCCGCGGCCAGCTCCGCGATCGCACCCAGCGATAGTTGCCGTCGGCCTGGCGCACCCGAAACTCGGCGTCGAAAGGGCGGCCGCTGCGCAGCGAAATCTGCCACTCGCGGCGGAGATACGCCCTGTCGGCAGGATGCGTGAGCTGATCGATCCAGTCTTCCGAGCTAATCGGCTCCGTAAAGGCCGGAAACCCGTAGAAGGGCCGCTTGAAGTCGAGATTGGAGCCATCGGGGTCGGCCGTCCACATGAGCTGCGGGCCCAACTCGACCGTATAGCGGTAATTCTCCTCGCTTTCGCGCAACGCGGCCTCGGCGTGCCGCCGTTCGCTCAGGTCGAGCATCGCGCCGACCATGCGCGTTCCACGCCCGTCGCCGTCGCGGATGACATAGCCACGGTCGAGCACGTCGGCGTAGCTGCCGTCGGCGCGCCGGAACCGATATTCCTCCGCCCAATATTCCGACGTGCCCCGGATCGCCTTGTTGATGCTGCCGATCACGCGGGCGCGGTCGTCGGGATGGAGCCGCCCCTCCCACCAGGCGATCGACGTCGCCAGAGCGTCCGGCTTGTGACCGAACCGGTGTGTCAGCGCCTCGTTCCAGTAGACGGTGTCGCCCTCCAGCTCATAATCCCAGATGATGTCGTCGGTGGCCTTGGCCGCCAGCCGGTAGCGGTCCTCCGCCTCGCGGAGGGCGCGGAGCGTATCGGGGCGCCCCGATTCTGTCGTGAGGCCGCCGCTCATTATATGGCTTCACCATTGCTGCAGGCCACGCTCATCTCCGCTGGGTGCCGCGGCTGGAAAGCCGATACCCACTTCCTAGGCTGACGTGAACATGGACCCTGCACAATCCGGTAAATACCGGTACTCGTCCCGCGAGCGGTGGCATCCGCGAAAGCGGCAATATCGCTTCGAAGGCATGTCGGCGAACGGTGCGGTCTTGCGCTGTGGTAGCCAGCCGATAAGCAGGCGGCAGAAAAGCTGGGATGCAAACCATGACGACGTGTGACGACGGCTGGCAGTTCTGGATCGACCGGGGCGGCACCTTCACCGATATCGTCGCGCGTGCGCCTGATGGCCGGCTGCACACGCGCAAGCTGCTGTCCGAAGATCCGCACTACAGCGACGCCGCGATCGCCGGCATCCGCGCCTTCCTCGGCGAGCAGGGCGGCGCCGTCGCGGCGGTGAAGATGGGCACGACCGTTGCCACCAACGCGCTGCTCGAACGCAAGGGGACGCCGAGCTTGCTGGCGATCACGCGCGGCCACGCCGATGCGCTGCGCATCGGCTACCAGAACCGGCCGAAGCTGTTCGCCCGCCACATCGAGCTGCCCGAGCCGCTCTATGCACGTACGATCGAGATCGACGAACGCGTGACCGCCGACGGCGCGGTGCTGCGCCCGCTCGACGGGGCAAAGGCCGAAGCCGATCTGCGCGCCGCGTACGGCGAGGGTTATCGTGCCGTCGCCATCGTGCTGATGCATGGCTACCGCTACTCCGATCACGAGCGCACCGTCGCGGAGATCGCCGCGCGCATCGGCTTCACGCAGATCTCGGTCAGCCACGAGGTCGGCGCCACCATCCGCCTCGTCGGACGCGGCGACACCACGGTGGTCGATGCCTATCTGTCGCCGGTGCTGCGCAATTACGTCGATCGCGTCGCGGGGCAGCTCGGCGAGGGCGTGCCGCTTCTCTTCATGCAGTCGAGCGGCGGCCTCGTCGAGGCGCGCTCGTTCCGCGGCAAGGACGCGATCCTGTCGGGTCCGGCCGGCGGCATCGTCGGCATGGCACGCACGGCGGAGCAGGCCGGGTTCGACCGCATCATCGGCTTCGACATGGGCGGCACTTCGACCGATGTGTCGCACTATGCCGGCAGCTACGAGCGGACGAGCGAGAGCCTTGTGGCCGGCGCCCGCGTGCGCGCGCCGATGATGCTGATCCACACGGTCGCGGCCGGCGGCGGCTCGGTGTGCAGCTTCGACGGCGCGCGCTTCCGCGTCGGCCCGGACTCGGCCGGCGCCGATCCCGGCCCGGCCTGCTACCGGCGCGGCGGGCCGCTCACCGTTACCGACTGCAACGTCGCGCTCGGCAAGATCCAGCCTGACCGCTTCCCGCGCGTGTTCGGCCCCAATGGCGACCAGCCGATCGATCCTGACATCTCGCGCGCCCGGCTCGTCGAGATCGCACGCCAGGTGGAGGCCGCGACCGGCCGTTCGATGACGGTCGAAGCGGTGGCCGAGGGCTTCCTGACCATCGCGGTCGAAAGCATGGCGAACGC
>JAEZQR010000138.1 GCA_023413015.1 Pseudomonadota bacterium | reverse complement strand
CCTACCGTGCCCGCCTCGGTGATCGCACCGCGCCCTATATCGAGGCCGTGGAGCGCATGGGCGTCGTCTCGATCGGTCGTTCGACCTCGCCCGAATTCGGCCTCACCGCCACCACCGAGCCGCTGCTTACCGGCCCTTCGCGCAACCCGTGGAACCTCGACCACAGCACGGGCGGCTGGTCGGGGGGCAGCGGCGGGGGGGTGGGGGCCGGCGTCGTGCCGATCGCGCATGCGAGCGACGGCGGCGGCTCGATCCGCATTCCGGCATCCGTCAATGGGCTCGTTGGTCTGAAGCCCTCGCGCGGCCGCATGACCGGTGCGACCGGCGACCGCGACGTCACCAAGGTCAGCGTCAACAACTGTCTCTCGCGCACGGTGCGCGACACCGCCGCCTGGTTCGCCGCCACCGAGGCGCCCGGCGCCGACGCCCGCTTCGCACCGGTCGGCGTCGTCACCGGGCCGTCGGCCCGCCGGCTCCGGATCGGCACGCATCTCGCGCGCGGCGACGGCTCGCTGCCGCACGAGGACGTGCAGAATATATTCTCGAACGCGGCACTGCTCCTCGAACGGCTCGGCCACCGCGTCGCCGACCAGCCGCTCGCCTATGACGGTACCAAGGCTGCCGAGGCGTTCCAGATCCTGTGGGGTGCTGGCGCCGCGCAGGATATCCAGGAAGTCGCGACATATCTCGGCCGCCGACCCGGCCCGGAGGATCTGGAGCCCCTCACCTTCGCCATGGCGGGCGTGGCGCAGAAGGCGGGCGAAGCCGGCGTCCGCAACGCCATCGCGACGCTCACCGACGTCGCGAACCGCTACAATGCGCAATTCGAAACGATCGACATCTACATGACGCCGGTGCTGGCGCTACCGCCGGTCCCGATTGGCTTCCTCGCCACGACGCAGCCTTACGAGGTGCAGAGCGAGCGCCTCACTAGCTATGTCGCCTACACGCCGCTCGAGAATGTTGCCGGGGCGCCGTCGATCGCGCTGCCGATGGGCGTGAGCCGCGACGGCCTGCCAATCGGCATCCAGTTCGCGACGAAGCCCGGCGGCGAGCGTACCCTGCTCGAACTCGCCTACGAGCTGGAGCGCGAGCTCGAATGGTATCGTAAAACTCCACCACTATGGGTCGGCGCATGAGCATCACCATCTATCACAACCCGAACTGCGGCACCTCGCGCAACACGCTGCAGGCGATCCGCGACGCCGGCCACGAACCGACGGTCGTCGAGTACCTCAAGACCCCGCTCGACGCCGCTGGCATCCGCACGCTGCTGGCGAAGCTCGGGCTCGGTGCGCGTGACGTCCTCCGCCGCAAGGGCACGCCCTACGAGGAACTCGGCCTCGACGATCCCAAGTGGACCGACGATCAACTGATCGCCTTCATGGCGGCGCACCCGATCCTGATCGAGCGCCCGATCGTCGTCACCGATAAAGGCGCCCGCCTCTGCCGCCCGATGGAGAAGGTACACGATATCCTTTGACGACTTTTACGAGCGTGGGAAAAGATAGCGGCAGGCCGTCGTTATAGTCTTCTGCGCCATGCACCCGCTCGACCCCCAACTCCTCCTCCGTGCCTATGCCGCCGGGATTTTCCCGATGGCCGACGCGCGCGATGCGGACGAGGTGTTCTGGGTCGAGCCCAAGAAGCGGGGCATCCTGCCGCTCGACGCCTTCCATCTGCCCCGCTCGCTCGCCAAGCTGCTGCGACAGGACCGCTTCGAGCTTACGGCCGACCGCGCGTTCGAGGAGGTGATCCGCGCCTGTGCCGCGCCCGCGCCAGGTCGCCCCGACAGCTGGATTAACGAGGCGATCCTCGACGGCTACACCCGGCTGCACCATCTCGGCTTCGCCCACTCGCTCGAATGCTGGCAGGGCGGGCAGCTCGCCGGCGGCCTCTACGGCGTCAAGCTCGGCGGCGTCTTCTTCGGGGAGAGCATGTTCACCCGCGTGCGCGATGCCTCGAAGGTCGCGCTCGCACACCTGATCGCGCGGCTGCGCGTCGGTAGCTTCCGGCTGCTCGATACCCAGTTCCTGACCGGGCATCTCGAGCGCTTCGGCGCGATCGAGGTGCCGCGCTCGACCTACCGTTCGTTGTTGGACTCGGCGCTCTCCGTCGAAGGCGACTTCTTCTCGCTCGATGGCTTGGCGGCCGCCGGCCGGCCTGCGACGATCGTATCGGGGCCCGTATCGGGGAAGCTCATCGCGCAGCTCTTGACCCAGACGTCGTAGACCGGGTGGTCGAAGCTATTGAGCGACGGGCTCTCGGCGAACAGCCAGCCCGAGAACACCCGCTTCTGCCCGCCGCGCTTCGGACGGTCGTCGATCTGGAGGAACGCGCCGGTCCACGGCCGCTCCCACGGCGGCATCGCCTCGCAAGCGCGGACGCGGATCGTCAGGCGGTCGACGTTCACCACCGCGCCCGGCTTTACCTGATAGTTGCGTACCTGCCCGTTGTTCTTGTTGAGCACGGCGAAGGTGACGATCCGCTCCGCCATCGGCGTCGGCTGTTCGATCCGGCGCGTAGGCGCGACGTGCAGCGGCGCAGGCTTCGTTTCCGGCGTGGCGCCCGACTTTTCGGCCGGCGCAGGGGTGCCCGGCGCCTCCGGCTTCGGAGCCGCCGCCTGCCCCATCAGCATCAGCGCCGCAGCGCCGAGCAGCACGCGTTTCACTTTTCGGTCCCGCCTTCGCCCTTGTCGGCGCCCTGCGCTTCGCCGGTACGGTTGATGACCGAGCCAATCAGGCTCATCAGGTCGACCGCGCCCTGCGTGTCGGTGATCTCGTCGCCCTCGCGCAGCATCTCGGTGTCGCCACCGGGCGACAGCGCGATATAGTTGCCGCCGAGGATGCCCTCCGAGGTGATCGCCGCGCTGCTGTCGAGCGGCAGCTTGATCTTGTTGTCGATACGCAGCTTGAGCAGCGCCTGATAGGTCTGCGGATCGAGCCCGTCGGCCACCACCGCGCCCACCTTCAGGCCCGACACGCGCACGTCGGTGCCGACCGACACGCCGCTGGCATTCGGGAAGCGTGCGGTGACAGTGTAGGCGTTGTCCATCCCGCCGCGCTCGGTACGCCCGTAGGCGAACACCACGAACCAGATGCCGATCGCCAGCACCAGTGCGCCGATCAGCGCCTCGATGATATTGTCCTTGAACAGCGCGCGCATCACTCGGGTATCCACGCCTCGTAGTCGCCGGTCGCTTTGGCGCGCACACCGCTGGCGTTGAGGCTGCCCGACGGCGCGTGTGCGCCAATCGTGCCGGTCAGATTCGGCTGCCACGCCTTCTCCCAGCGCTTCTCCGGCAGCGGCTTCTCGCTCGGCGGCGTCTGGATCTGGCGGTGCAGCCAGGCATGCCATTCGGGCGGAACGCGGCTCGCCTCGACATCGCCGTTGTACACCACCCAGCGCCGGTCGCCCTTCTTGGAACCGTAATAGACGTTGCCCTGCTCGTCGCGCCCAACCTCGGCTCCGGCCCGGCGCGTGTGCAGCCAGGTGCCGAAGGTCGGTCCGTTCCACCAGGTGAATATCGTCTTGAACCAGCTCATGCCTGTCCTCGGGTGAAGGTCGTCGCCTTAGAGCCGCAAAACCCCTCCGGACGCAAGGGGGTGCGGTGCCGCATTCGCAACGTCCCTAGTCGCCGTCGGGCGGTTCGACCATGCCGCGCCGCTGCAAGCGCAGCGCGACTCCCCAGCAGGCGATCGCCCAGGCCGCACCGAGGCTCCAGCCGGCGAGCACGTCGGTCGGCCAATGGACGCCGAGATAGACTCGCGATACGCCGACCAGCAACGTCAGCAGCACCGCCACACCGACGAGATATATCCTCACCCGCCACTGCGGCTGGAAACGGGCCAGCAACAGGCCCAGCGTCAGGTACGTCACCGCCGAGCCGAGCGAATGGCCGCTCGGGAAGCTCGTCGTGCTCACCTGCACGAGATGTGCGACCAGCTCGGGCCGCGGTCGCACGAACTCGGCCTTGAGCACAACCGACAGCAAGGCACCGCCGCCGGTGGCAACGGCCACGAACAGCGCGGCAGCGCGGCGGCCCGAGACGATCAGGAACCCGATCACCATCAGCGCGACGAGCGCCAGGACGACGTTGCTGCCCAGGCTGGAAATGTTGACGACCACCCCTTTGAGCCAGTGCGGCCCCAGTGGTTCGGCGGGATCGCCGGGCATGCGCAGCGCCAGCAGGATCGCCCGGTCGAAACCGCGCGTATCGCCCTCGCCCACCTCCGCTGCCAGACGGACGAAGCCGAACAGCAGGGCCGCCACCAGTGCGAACGTCGCGACGACCACGGGCTCCCACCTGATGCGCATACAGGTCCTTTGCTGGCTGGTCTGCCGAACCTTAGCTTGCCCCCATCAACGTCGGGGCATGACGTCCAGACCGGCGATGTGCACATACTCCTCGTCGTGCTTGTGCGGCTCTACACCGGCACGCCGCTCGTAATGCTTGTCCAGGCGGGCAATGACCTCTTGCGCTTTCTCGCCGCCAATCATCCGCAGGAGGGCATCGACCTTGGCTTCCATCCGATCGTCGTTTTCCTTGGATGCCGGAGAGCCGATGTAGAGGAAGTAGGCGAGACCCACGACCTGCCAAAGCAGTTGCAGGAATTCGGACTGCCAGTTCTCGAAGGTGTCGCGGAGCATCTCATGAACGTACGAGGCAAGCTCAGGCGACTGGCCGTGAGTTTGGGCATCGTCGACGAAGGCGAACCAGCCGAAGAGCCAATGCAGCAGAAGCGATACCAGAAAGAACCCGAGCGTGATCCAGGCGTAGGCGTACTTGCGCAATGCTCATCCTCCGTCATCTTTCATACCTGAAACGAAGGTCGTGCGCCCTAGTGCCAGCCCACGCGCAGTGAGTGACCTTCGGAGTCGAAAAACGCGTGGCCGGAACAAGAGTTTGGTAGGGTCAGCCTAACGCCCGCGATAGGTCGAAAAGCGATATCGAACAGTGGCAGCGGGCGCAGCGTGCCAGGCTACGCCGCAGCAAAACCGCACCCGCGTCCTAATGCCAGTCGATCGTCTGCCAGCCGCGTTGCTTGGCGGCGGCGCGAAGCTGCGCGGACGGATTCACCGCGATCGGCTCGTCCGACCATTCGAACACCGGAAGGTCAGAATAATGGTCGGAGTAGAAACGGATACGTGCCTTGGCGCGGTCGATGCCGGACTGCGCGAGATAGGCTTGGATCATCTGCAGCTTGCCGTCGGCGTAGCAATTATCTTCGTCGATCTTGGCGAGAATCCAGCCCCGGCCGTCGCGTTGCGAGCGGGTGGCCACCACCTCGGCGATACCGAAGCGCTTGGCGAGCGCGCCCACGTAGAAGGCGTAGGAGGCGGTGGCGAGGATCACCCGGCGCCCGGCGACCTTGTCGAGCGCGATCTGCGCCAGCGCGTCCGGATAGACACCGCGCGCCATCACGCGCTTGGCATAGGCTTCCGCCATCGGCGCCAGCCGCGCCGGATCGGTGCGGGCGCCCATCAGCAGGTGCTGGTTGATCTCCTTCAGCCGCTTGCGCGTGATGAGCTTCGCTGCGTAGGCGAGACCCGCCAGCGCCGCGAGCGGCAGCAGCGCGAGGCGCCACGGCGCGCGGTGCCACGCCCAGAACAGCAGCCAGGGCGTGTAGGTACCGGCGCGCGTGATCGTGCGGTCCATGTCGTAGATCGCGAGTTCGACCATGCGAAGAATCAGCCCCGAGCGGAAAGGATCGCCTCGGCTAGCGCATGGTCGGCGGGCTTGTCGACATCTATTGCCGCCTCGGGCTGGCTCAGCACCACCGGCTTCGCCGTCAGCCCCAGCCGCCGCCCGGCCGCCGCCAGCCCGCCTTTGAGGCTGATCGTGCGCGTCAGGGCGCGCAGCAGCAGCCACGGCCCGAACGCGGCAACGAGCTTCCAGCCCTTCTTGCGGTCCTGCTCGACGCCCGCCCATAGGTCGAGCGCGGCGCGGGCGCGTTCGCCGGTCAGCGCGAACAGGTTGGCGCCGCTGTAGGCCCCGCCCCTGAACTTGAGCCAGGTGCGCTTGTTGTCGGGATAGCGCCCGAGCAGGTTGCGACGCTCGACCACCGCGAGGCTCACGTCCGCCCCTTGAGCACCCCGCACGAATTCCTCGACCATCGCCGGCGTCAGCAGCGCATGGTCGGCGGTCGTCACCAGCACCGGCCACGGCGCCGCCGTGCCGGCCACGGCCGACACGCTGCGCGAGATCGATGCGGCTGATGCCCCGAAGGCGATTCGCGGCTCTTGGGTCAGCCAGACGGTGTCGGGTCGGGCGGTCAGCTCCTCGGGTCGCTGCGCGAGCACCAGTACGCGGTCGATCGACGGGCTATCGAGCAGCGTCCGCGCGACACGCGACAGCATCGCCTCGCCGCCGACCGGAACCAGCGCCTTCCACGTCTCGCCGAAGTGCGCCGCCAGCGGATCGGTCCCCGGCCGCTGACCGGCGAGCAGCAGCGCCGTCCAGCGCATCAGCTGAGCCAGGAGACGATCGGCCTGCCGGCCGCGCTCGCTGCGGCGGCCTGCAGCAGGCGCACGATATGGAATACGAGCGACAGCAGCGTCCACACCGCCACCGCGATGATGCCGAGGTCGGGCCGGCCGAACAGCATCGAAACGATCAGGATCACCATGTTTGGGTTGCGCCGTGCGGTGACGAGCCGGAACCACGAATCGATCCGGCGCCACACATGGATGTGCATGCCCCAGGCACCGAGAAAGATGCCCTCGATGACGCGTCCGACGACATAGCCGCCAACGATGATCGCCAGCAGCAGCCAGGCTTGGCCGGAGGGGATCGGCGTGCCGTAGCCCGCAAGGCCCGCCATCCACGCCCACCACCAGAAGGGCGGATGCACGAGGTCGATGCCATGGTCGAGCACGTCGCCGATCTTCGACGAGGTGATCGTGCAGCGCGCGAGCTTCCCGTCGACGGTGTCGAGCACCATGAACACGAAGCCCAGCCCGATCCCGAGCCAGTAGTGCGAATGCCAGAAGGCGAAGAAGGCAGCGACGCAGAAGGCCGCGCCCACCGCCGTCACCATGTTCGGGGTGAGTCCCAGCTTCGCGGCGAATCGCGTCAGGTGGAACGCCAGCTCGGGCCAGAGATATTTGGTCAGCAGGTCGGTCACGCCCTTGTAGGCGCCCTGGTAGCTCGCTCGCTCGATCGCCGGCACCATGGCGGGCGTCAGCGGCAGCAGGAACGGCTGCTCACGCTTGCGCAGCTCGGCATTGTGCAGGTTGACGCCCTGCTCGACGGCGATGACGTGCAGCCCTTGCGGCACCTCGCCCCGCTCCATCGCCGCTGCGGCTGCCGCCGGCTCCCGCTGGACATGCGCCAGCACCGGGCGCCCGCCGAGCGTCACGACCGTCTCCGGCTGCTCGGCGATGAAGGACAGCCAAGCGGGATCGAAGGCGTAGCCGAGATCGACGAGCAGCGCCCCGCCCTCGGTTGGCGCGGCATCGGCCAGCCGCCAGCGATCGCCGGCGATACGCCGCAGCCGCTCCGCGGCGGTCAGGCCCCACATGCGCGTGTCGTTGCGGCCGATGGTCAGCAGGACGGGTCCGGTCATTTGGGCGCCAATAGCTGTGTGCCTGTGGCGGAATTAAGGATGGGGCATTGCACCGCAGCAATCGAGGCAACGCATCGGCGTCCCGGGCGTTTGTTGCTTGCCTGACATGACCGTGTGCGCCACCCTCCCCCGCCGATGAACAGCTGCGAGCTTCGTGAGGAAAGCATCGACGGCGCGCGCGTCCTGCGCTTCGCCGGCCGGATGACCGTTGCGCGCGTCAACGACATCGCACGTACCTTGCGCAGCCTGACGCCTGACGACCGACCGCTGATCATCGATGTCTCGGCCGTTACCCGCATGGATACCACCGGCGCATGGCTCGTCTATCGCCTCCTGCGCGACTGGACCCGGGCCGGTGTCCACGCGACCGTCGAAGGCGCCGATGAAGACACGCTTCGGCTGATCGATCAGGTCGGCGCGAACGACCGGCCGGTCAAGATCCGCCCCGACCGCACCAATCCGATCGTCGCGCGGCTGGCGCAGGTCGGCAATTACGTCATCGCCGCGATGGAGACGTTCGGCGCCTTCCTCGCCTTCCTCGGCGATGCGCTGATCGCCATCGGCCGCACCCTGGCATCGCGCCGCAAGTTCCGCTGGCCGGCAGTCGTCCGCCAGATGGAAGTGGTCGGCGTCAATGCGCTCGGCATTGTCGGTCTGATGTCCTTCCTTGTCGGCATTGTCGTCGCGCAGCAGGGCGCGGTGCAGCTCCGTCAGTTCGGGGCGGAGGTGTTCACGATCAATCTCGTTGGCCGCTCGGTCACGCGCGAACTCGGCGTGCTGATGACCGCGATCATGGTGGCGGGCCGCTCGGGAAGCGCGTTTGCCGCGCAGATCGGCTCGATGAAGCTCGCCGAGGAAGTGGATGCGATGCGCACGATCGGCCTGTCGCCGACCGAGGTGCTGACGCTGCCGCGCGTCCTCGCCACCGCGTTCGTCATGCCGCTGCTGGCCTTCTACGCCTCGATCCTGGCGATCTTCGGCGGCGGCCTGTTCTCCTGGTACTCGCTCGCCATTCCACCGACCACTTTCATCCAGCGCATCCAGGAAGTGGTGCCGATCACCGATCTCTGGATCGCGCTCGTCAAGGCCCCGGTGTTCGGCCTCATCATCTCGGTGACCGGCTGCTACCAAGGCATGCAGGTCACCGGCAACGCCGAGTCGGTCGGCCAGCGCACCACCGCCGCCGTCGTCCAGTCGATCTTCCTCGTGATCGTGCTTGACGCCTTCTTCGCCGTCTTCTTCACCGCGCTAGGCTGGACATGAAGCACGCCATCGAGCGCGACACCGTCATCTCGGTCAAAGGCCTCCGCAACGCCTTCGGCTCGCAGGTCGTGCACGAGGACCTCAATCTCGAGGTCCGGCGCGGCGAGATCCTCGGCGTGGTCGGCGGCTCGGGCACCGGCAAGTCGGTGCTGATGCGCTCGATCGTCGGGCTCCAGTACCCGCAGGCCGGCGAGATCGATGTCTTGGGGCACGACGTGCTCCACATGACGCTGGAGGAGACGGTCGACCTCCGCCGGCACTGGGGCGTGCTGTTCCAGAACGGCGCGCTCTTCTCCGGCCTTACCGTCGCCGAGAACATCCAGGTGCCGCTGCGCGAATTCTACAAGCTCGACGAGCCGCTGATGGACGAGATCGCGGCGTACAAGATCGCGCTCGTCGGCCTACCCCCCGAAGCCGGGCCCAAATATCCATCCGAGCTGTCGGGCGGCATGCGCAAGCGCGCCGGCCTCGCCCGCGCGCTCGCGCTCGATCCGCAGCTCCTGTTCCTCGACGAGCCGACCGCCGGCCTCGATCCGATCGGCGCCGCCGCCTTCGACACGCTGATCCGCAGCCTGCGCGATGCGCTCGGGCTCACCGTGTTCATCATTACCCACGATCTTGATACCCTCTACGCCATCTGCGACCGCGTCGCGGTGCTGGCCGACCGGCGGGTGCTCAAGGTCGGAACGATTCCAGAACTGCTGGAGTTTGATCATCCGTGGGTACAGGAATATTTTCGCGGGCCCCGGGGGCGAGCAGCCGCCGCAACGGTGGCTGAAGGGCTGAGATAATGGAAACCAAGGGCAGCAACGTCCTCGTCGGTGCCGTCGTGCTCGCGCTCGTGGTGGCACTGTTCGGCTTCATCCTGTGGCTATCTCAGGTCAGCCCGCGCGAGCAGAAGCAGTACGACATCTTCTTCAAGGATGTCGGTGGCCTGAATGTCGGCAGCCAGGTGCAATTCTCGGGCGTACCGGTCGGTGCCGTCAAGGAAATCCGCCTGATGCCGCAGAACCCGGAGTTCGTGCGCGTCCGTATCCAAGTCGACGAGGAGGTGCCTATCCTTCAGGGTACCACCGCGACGCTCGCGAGCGTCGGCTTCACCGGGGTGTCGATCGTCCAGCTCGACGGTGCGATCCGCGGCGCCCCACCGATCACGGAAAAAGGCCCCTTCGGCGTGCCCGTGATCCCCACCAAGCCCGGCGCGCTCGGTCAGCTGCTGTCGAGCGCGCCCGAGCTTCTCGAACGCGTGAGCAACCTTACCGCACGCCTCAGCGAGCTGCTCGACGAGCGAAACCAGCGCTCCATCTCGGGCATCCTCGCGAACGCCGATCGCATCAGCGGTGCTTTTGCCAACCGCTCGGATGAGATCGCGGCGACCGTGGCCGAAGCGCGCTTCAGCGTGCGCGAGCTTGGCTTGGCGGCCGACAAGGTCGGCCGGCTGGCCGACTCGACCAGCACCCTCCTCGATCAGGAAGGCCGCCCGCTCGTCGCCGACCTGCGCCAGACGATCCGCCGCGCCGATCAGACGCTCGCCGCCGTTGAAACGACCGCCAACGCCGCACAGCCCGGGATCAAGGCATTCAGCACCCAGACGGTGCCCGAGATCGGCCAGCTCGTGCGTGACCTCCGCGACGTCACCAACTCGTTGGGCGCCGTTGCTGCCAAGCTCGACGAGGATCCGGCGGGTGCACTCGTCGGCGGCCGCCGCCTGCCCGACTATCAGCCGGAGAAGAACCGATGATCCCGCGCGCTCTTGCTAGCCTCGTCGCTGCGTCGCTGGCTCTCGCCGCCTGCGGTCCGCTGGTACAGATCGGTGGTAACGACACCCCACCCGATGCCCTGCTGACGCTGCGATCGAATCCCGCCGCTACACCAGCTCAGACAGCCGATCCCACGCGCACGCTGCTGATCGACGAACCTTCGGTGCCGGGCGCCCTCCAGACGCTGCGGCTTCCGGTAACGGTAAGCGACACCGAGATCCAATATCTCAAGGCTGCCAACTGGATCGAGCAGCCCTCGGAGCTGTTCCAGCACCTGCTCGCTGATACGATCGGCGCGCGCGGCGGCCTTCTGGTCCTCAGCGATCATCAGTCGAGCGTGCCTGCGGCTCGTCGACTCAATGGCCAATTGCTGGAGTTCGGCCTCGACGTGCGCGGCACGCCGCAAGTCCGCGTCCGCTACGATGCACTGCTTACCGGTGCCGACAGTCAGGCGCTCGCAGCCCGACGCTTCGAGGCGACGCAGCCTGTCGCCGCGCAAGACCCCACTACCGTGGGCGCTGCGCTCAACACCGCCGCCAACAAGGTCGCCGAGGAGGTCGCCGACTGGGTCACCGGCAGCTAGGGCACGCCGGCTCCCGGTATCAGTAGACCACCACGCTCCGGATGCTCTTGCCCTCGTGCATCAGGTCGAAAGCCTCGTTGATGCGTTCGAGCGGCAGGACATGGGTGATCATCGGGTCGATCTCGATCTTCCCGTTCATGTACCAGTCGACGATCTTCGGCACGTCGGTGCGGCCCTTGGCGCCGCCGAACGCCGAGCCCTTCCATACGCGCCCGGTGACCAGCTGGAACGGCCGCGTCGAAATCTCCTTGCCGGCCTCGGCCACACCGATGATGACACTCTCGCCCCAACCGCGATGGCAGGCTTCGAGCGCCGTACGCATGACGGCCGTGTTGCCGGTGCAGTCGAAGGTATAGTCCGCGCCGCCGCCCGTCAGCTCGACAAGATGAGCGACCAGATCGCCTGAAACCTCGGTCGGATTGACGAAGTGGGTCATGCCGAAGCGGCGTCCCCACTCCTCCTTCGACGAGTTGATATCGACGCCGATAATCATGTCGGCGCCGACCATCTTCAGCCCCTGGATGACGTTGAGGCCAATGCCGCCCAGCCCGAACACGATGCAGTTGGCGCCCGGCTCGACCTTCGCCGTCTTCACTACCGCGCCGACACCGGTGGTCACGCCGCAGCCGATGTAACAGGTCGACTGGAACGGCGCGTCCTCGCGAATCTTCGCCACCGCGATCTCGGGCAGAACCGTGTAGTTCGAGAAGGTCGAGCAGCCCATGTAATGGTAGATCGGCTGCCCCTTGTAGCTGAACCGCGTCGTCCCGTCGGGCATCAGCCCCTTGCCCTGCGTGGCGCGGATCGCGGTGCACAGGTTGGTCTTGCCGGAAAGGCACGACTTACACTGCCGACATTCGGGCGTGTACAGCGGGATCACATGGTCGCCCGGCTTCACGCTGGTGACACCTGGGCCGACCTCGACCACCACGCCTGCGCCCTCGTGACCGAGGATCGACGGGAAGATGCCTTCCGAATCGAACCCGTCGAGCGTGTAGGCGTCGGTGTGGCAGATGCCGGTCGCCTTGATCTCGACCATCACCTCGCCCGCCTTCGGACCTTCGAGGTCGACTTCGATGATCTCCAGCGGCTTCTTTGCCTCGAACGCAACGGCGGCACGCGTCTTCATCAGGGCTTCGCTTTCCAGCTATTCTTGTACTCGGTCCATTCGACGTTAGCCGCCGGCTCGCCGACTTCCAACGGGTCGCGCGTGTCGATCATCACGGCATACTCATCCGTCATCGCTTTCGGTTGCTCGAACATGCGAGTGAGCGCCTTCGGGTGCGGCCCGTGCGTGAAGCCTGACGGGTGCAGCGTCATCATGCCGGGATGGATGTTGTCGCGGCTGAAGAAGTCGCCGTCATGGTAGAACAGCACCTCGTCGTAATCGTCGTTGTTGTGGAAGAACGGCACCTTGATCGCGCCCGGATCGGTCTCGAACGGGCGCGGTGCGAAGGTGCAGACGACAAAGCGGTCGGCGAGGAACGTCGTATGCGCGGAGGGCGGCAGGTGGTAGCGGTGGCTCATCACCGGCCGGATATCCTTCACGTTCAGCCGCGCCACCGACAGCTCGCCGTGCCAGCCGACCGCGTCGAGCGGATTGAACGGATAGGTCATCCAGCTCACCCGCTTGCGCTTCTTGACCGCGACGCGCGTCTCGCCATCGCCCTGCTGCGATCGGAACGCCTCGTCGATCGCCGGCGTGTCGAGCATGGCGGGATCGAAGATCGCGTGCGGCCCGAGCAGCCCCTTGTCCGGCAGCGTGAAGCTCGAATTGGTGGCCTCAATTGTGAACAGCGTCATTGGCTCGGAAGGCTCGATCCGCCACATCGTGCCGCGCGGGATCACGACATAGTCGCCCTTCACGAGGCTCAGGTGCCCGAAGTCGCAGTAGAGCTCGCCCGCGCCCAGATGCACGAACAGCAGCTGGTCGCCGTCGCCGTTGCGCGCGAGCGCCGGCATCGCCTCGGCCAGCCGCCAGAGGCGCATCTCAGTCGCGTTGTTGTGCAGGATCACCGGCGCATCCCACGGCGAGGCCTGCGCCTCGTTGATCCGCACCAGATCAAACGCACGCGGTGCCAGCGGCCCCTCGAAATCGGTCCAGCCGGTCGGCGGATTGCGGTGGTAGAAGAAGGCGGCGGGACCGAAGAACCCCTCCTTCGACATCTCGCGCTCGTAGGTGCCTTGCGGTAGGTCGGCATGGGCTTGGCGCGACGCCTCCCCCTCGACCTTCGGGAAGTTGATGTAGCGACGGGCCATCGGCGATCTCCTTGCCCGAATTAGTTACAAATGAAACCATTTGCGCACAAGTCGCCGCCTATCAACGTCGCACCTGTTCTCGCGGGCCCTTGGCGGTCGGAACCACGCTCCGGCGCGCCCGGCTACTCTCCGGCGACAGGCACCAGCCGGGATGCAGTATATTGTGAGCCCGGAGCGCGGACGCCGTCAAATTCGCTACGGATGCTGGGGCCGGGAACGATGCCCCTTAGCGCCACGGGCTCGCGGACGGGCATGTCGGAACCGGCAGAGCCTCTCGGCGCATCGCCTGTCGGCGTGCTGCAGCCCCAACATCGCCTTAGGGGCGCGCCTTCTATGGGTCAGCCATTCCTACGGATCCTGAGACTTAGGCGTACACCGCGTCGGCCCACCCGGTCCAACGTCTCGGAGCGCAGGGCGACCCAAGCGTCGGTATCGAAGAGATTGTTGATCCGCAGGCGCAATGTCATCGCCGTTTCGCCGACGTTGAAGTTGTACAGCGCGCCGACCCCGACGGTCGTATAGTCCGGCGCTCGCAGATCGCGATCCGAGCGGACGCGGCGCGAGCTCCAATGGGTGATTTGCCCGTCGAGCGAGAGTCCTTCGATACCCGGCACCGACCAGACCAACCCCGCAAGTCCCTGATAGCGGGAGATGCCCGGTATCTCTTTCGAAATCTCGCCCAGGCTTACGCGCTCGCCTGCTCGCTCGGCATCGAGATAGGTCACGCCAGCTAGGAGCCGAAGGCCCTGCGTTAGCTGTCCGGCGAGCGAAGCCTCCAGACCGCGATGACGGAGATCGCCCGAAAGGCTGTACACGCCCGCCGTATCGAATACGGCCGCCGGCTTCTCAATCGAAAAGGCCGACGTGACCAGCGTAAGGCTGTCGCCCAGTCGCTGCCGAAGGCCGATCTCGTACTGCGTCGCGACGATCGCCGGCATGACCTCGTTGCGATTGATGGCATTGTTGGGTGCGACACCTGCATCTTCGAGCCCGCGCGTGAATGTCGCGAAAAGCGTCGATCTCGAACCGAGCGCCGCAACGGCGGACAGATCATAAAGGAGGGGCGACTTGCTCGACGCCGTGGCCTCAGCGTCGGGCGGGCTGAACGTGCGGCGGTAGTCGGCCCACTGGACACCTCCCTTCAGGCGAAGACTTGAAAGCGACAGCTCGTAGCCGATACCTGCCGTCACCTGCTCGGCCCGGTCGACGGTTTGATCGAGATCAGCCAATATCGGCGGATCGCTGTCGGTAAGCCCGATTCTCTGATCGAAGGACGGGATTTGAACGGCAACTCCCGGCGTGAACGCGTTCCGGCTCGAGCGGAACCGCACTTCACCAAAGACCCGGCGACCCGGTGCATGGCTCCAGCTCGCACCGAGCGAGGCTGCCAGCGCATCGACGTTGCGCGGGCGATTGCTGATGATGGTCGCCCGACCTCGACCGTTGCGGTCGAGCGAGATGTTGACGAACTCGCTGTCGTCCAGCTCGAGCCTGGAATAGATCGCCGCCGCGCGAACGGTGAGATCGCCCTGTGGCTGAACGGTTGCGATAATCCCGCCGTTGATGTCCTGGCCATCGTGATCACCCCATCGCGGAACGTAACGGTTGGGATGGGGCAGTGGCGGCGGGAGTTCGCTGTCGATCGCGGCTACCGCGTAGCTGCCCTCGAAATCGAAGTCGTTGATGCTGCCGAAAGCCATCAACCGTGTGTTTTCATTCGGACGCCATTCTCCCACGCTGCCGAACCGGTAATGCTTACCTATGTAGTCCGACGAATGGACGAAATGGCTGAACGCAGCGCCCATGAGGAGACCAAGCCGGTCAGGCTCGACCGTTAGGGAGGTGACCGCCTCAAGGAAACGGCCGCCATATTCCTGGGCGGTCAGCTCGACTGACATCCCCCTGAACTCGAATGGAGAGCGCAGCCGATATTCGACGACACCGCTCGGCGAGGGAAAGTCGAACTCAAGCGCATTGAAACCGACGCGCGTGACGACCCCGCCGAGGATCGGATCGATAAGCGCTCCCGCCCGAATGAAATAGGCGCCGCCCAAACGGTAATTGCCGGCATCCTGAAGGCTCAGCCCGCGGACCTGCGATTCCGAGTAGAGGCCGATCTGCTCGACGCCGATCCGGACGCCGAAAGCGTCGGACGCCTGCTCGAGCGCCCGACCGTTCGCCTGGGCTTGTGCTGCAGCCGCATTGGCGAAAACGCAGCATCCACCTATAATCGGCAGAGCCATCTTGGCGAACTTGTTGACGAAGCGGGGACTCAATTCCGTTACTCCATTTCCCTGGCGGCGGCGGAGAACCAAAATCGAGCGGCGATTTACATGGCCGGGGCCTGATGAAATCCTGATGATGTCATGAACGAAGCGTTCGTCCCTTATCGGCGACCGATCGATCCCTCGGCCGAGCCGCCCTTCCGGCTCGGCGGGCTGAAGGTCTCGCCGGCCACGCTGGAACTCAGCTTCGGCGACAGGACCGAGATGCTCGAGCCACGGGTCATGCAGGTGCTGGTCGCGCTCCACGACCGTCTCGACGAAGCCGTGAGCCGCGACGACCTCTCGCAGCTCTGCTGGGGTGGCCGGATCGTGGGCGAGGACGCGCTCAACCGGAGCATCAGCCGATTGCGCAAGACGCTCGCGGTCGAACCATCGATCGTCATCGATACCATACCCAAGATCGGTTACCGGCTGCGTGTCCTGCAGGATGCGTCCGCTACCGAAACCGATGCCATGCCGGTCGGGGCCGCAACAGCCGGCGATTCGGCGCCTAAGCGCCGGCCACTCTCCGTAGTGCTCATATCCTCGCTGGTGGCGATCGGTGCCACGATCGCGGCCGCAGCCTGGTGGAACCAGCCGCGCAACTGGTCGGCGCAGGAGGTGCGACCACTCACGCGCGACTCCGGTGTCGAAACCGCTCCCGCGCTTCCGCCCGACGGTCACGCGCTCGCCTATGCCGCCGGTCCCGGCTCTGGGCATGCGCGCGACATCTATCTTCGGGGCCTGACCGTCGGCGACACGGCGCCGCTGGCGATCACCTCGACACCAGAGGACGAAACGTCGCCGGCATGGTCGCCCGACAACCGCCGCCTCGCATTCGTCCGGCAGATTGCAGGCGAGCCCTGCGCCATCGTTGTCACGAGCCCGCCGAAAGGGCTGGAACGCATCGTCGGCCGCTGCCAGAGCAGCGGAACCACGACCCTGACGTGGTTCGGTCGTGACGAACTGGTGTTCGCGGATCGATCGAGCCCCAGCGCGCCGCGGCGCTTATTCCGGCTGAATGTTGCGAGTGGGGCAGTCGCGCCGATCACGTCACCGCCTGCACACATGGTCGGCGATGCGGCGCCGGTTTCCTCCCCTGACGGCACGCGCATCGCGTTCAGGCGCACGGCTGCCCTCGGCAGCGACGACGTCTTCGTCGTCGATCCGGCCACAGGGGCGGAACAGGCACTCACGAACGAGGGCTGGAAGGCGCTGGGTCTCGCCTGGAGTCCGGACTCCAAGTCGATCTTCATCTCGTCCAACCGGGGTGGCGACTTCGGCCTTTGGGCGCTGGACCCGAATGGCGTTCGCGCGCCGCGCCGCGTCAGCCTCGGGCTGCTGCCGCTCGGTCAGATGTCAGCCGACAGGAAAGGACGGCTGGCGGTCCAAGTCTCTCGAATGCGGGCCAATCTCGGGGTGCTCGCCGGCTCCGGTTCGGCCATCGCGCTTACGAGCGTCTCGGGCATGGACTGGGACCCCAATGCCGCCCCCGACGGCAGCCTTGTCTACGGCTCCGATATCAGCGGGACGAACGAGATCTGGCTCAAGCGCCCACAGGATGAGCCGGTGCGCCTCACCAGCTTGCGCGGCAGCTACGTCCATTCGCCGCGCTGGTCGCCCGACGGCCGCGAGATCGCCTTCGTTGGCGTTAAAGGCGGCCACAGCGACATATTTGCCATGGCTGCCGATGGATCGCGGCTCCGCCGGCTCACCACGGACGGCATAGGCAAGGGCAGCATCGTCTGGACGTATCGCCCCGGTGAGTTCCTCTACTCGCAGCGCACGACCTCCGGCTGGCAGGCGATGCGGCTCGCCCCCGACGCGCAGACGCCAACTCCGCTCGCCCGCGGCCGCGACATAGCCATCCTCCGGCGCGGGCCGGACGGAACGATCTATGCGCGCGCGGCGAATGACGATCGCCTGTTGATCGTGGATCCGGCCGAAAACCGCCCGCCAAGACGCCTGAACCTGCGCGTCCCCGACCTTGAGGCGTGGGAGCCAGCGCGGGACGGCATCTACTGGCTTCGTGACGCGAAGACGCCATCGGCTGCGCTGTGGTTCACCGATTGGTCGGGCGCATCGCGCCTCGTTTCCGGCATCAAGGCGGCGCCCCGTCCCAACTTTACCGTCCGTCAGGCCGATAACGCCCTCATCACGCCGCAGCTTGTGCATGAGGAATCCGACCTCCTGCTTCTGGAACTCAAACCGGAATAGGCAGCCGCATGGCCGAGATCATCAACCTCCGACGCGCCCGCAAGGCGCGTGACCGCGACGCCGCCAAGGCCCGAGCCGACGCCAATCGTCTCCAGCACGGCCGTACCAAGGCCGAGCGCGAGGCGAGCGCGCGTGAGGCCGAACGCGCCAGCCGCCTGCTCGACGGCGCGAAGCGCGACGGCGACGGCTAGCTCAGTCGAAGGGGTTCTTGCGGCTGCGCAGGTTCAGCCGGATCGGCACGCCCTCGAACCCTACTTCGTCGCGGAGCGAGTTCACGAGGTAGCGCCGGTAGCTCTCGGGCAGATCGTCTAGGCGGTTGCCGAAGATGACGAAGCTCGGCGGGCGCGTATTTGCCTGCGTGATGTAACGCAGCTTGATGCGCTTGCCGCCGGGCGCGGGCGGCGGGTTGCGCTCGATCGCGGCCTCGAACCAGCGGTTCAGGGCCGAGGTGCCGACACGGCGGCTCCACCCTTCGCGCGCCTCGAACGCCGCCTTCAGCAGCGTGTCCAGCCCCTTGCCGGTCAGCCCGGACACCGCGAGCAACGGCACGCCCTTGATCTGCGCCAGCCCCTCGTCGAGCGCCTTGCGCACGCCCTGGAACAGCCGCGACTGATCCTCGGCCGCGTCCCACTTGTTGAGCGCGACGATCAGCGCACGGCCTTCCTGCAGCACCATGTCGGCGATGCGCAGGTCCTGCGCCTCCAGCCCGAGCTTGGCATCGAGCAGCAGCACGACGACCTCGGCGAAGTCGACTGCATGCTTGGTATCGGCCGCCGATAGCTTCTCAAGCTTCTCGACAACCTTGGCCTTGCGCCGCAGACCGGCGGTATCGATCAGACGAACGCGCCGGCCCTGCCACTCCCAGTCGATCGCGATCGAATCGCGCGTGATGCCCGCCTCAGGGCCGGTTACGAGCCGGTCCTCCTTCAGCAGCGTGTTGATCAGCGTCGACTTGCCGGCGTTCGGCCGCCCGACGATCGCCAGCTTCAGCGGCTCGGCAGCGAGGCGCGCGTCGCGCTCCTCCTCACTCTCCTCTGGCATCTCATCATCGGGCGCCGGCATCAGCGGATCGAGCAGCGGCCGCAGCGCGTCGTAGAGGTCGGCCAAGCCCTCGCCATGCTCGGCGGACAGCGGCACCGGATCGCCCAGGCCCAGCTCGAAGCTTTCGAACAGGCCGCCCTGACCCGCCTTGCCCTCGGCCTTGTTGGCGATCAGCACCACCGGCGTATCCTGTCCGCGCAGCCACTGCGCGAAATGCCGGTCGAGCGGGGTGAGGCCCGCGCGCGCGTCGATCACCATCAACGCCACGTCGGCGGTGTCGATCGCCGCTTCGGTCTGTGCACGCATGCGCCCGGCGAGCGACTCCGGCGCCTCCTCCTCCAGCCCCGCCGTGTCGACGATGCGGAAGTTCAGGTCGAACAGCGTCGCGTCGCCCTCGCGCCGGTCGCGCGTCACGCCGGGCGTGTCGTCGACGAGGGCGAGACGCTTTCCGACAAGCCGGTTGAATAGCGTCGACTTGCCGACGTTCGGCCGTCCGATGATCACGACGGTAGGGATACGAGCGTTCATGCGGGTGGCCTTAGCAGCCCACATGACCCTTCCGCAAAGGAAAGGCGGCGCTTCAGGCCAGCTTGAAGTCCATCGTGATCTCGGCGTTCAGCACCTTCGACACCGGACAATTCTTTTCAGCGTTGCGTGCCAGTTCCTCGAACTTCGCCGCATCGATGCCTGGCACGTTCGCCTCCACCGTCAGCGCCGACCGGCTGATCTTGAAGCCCTGCCCTTCGGGATCGAGGTGAACTGCTGCCTGCGTGCGCAGCTCGGTCGGCGTGAAGCCGGCACCCTGCAACTGGAAGGCGAGCGCCATGGTGAAGCAGCCGGCGTGCGCCGCCGCGATCAACTCCTCCGGGTTGGTGCCCGGCTCGTCCTCGAACCGCGTCTTGAACGAATAGGGCGTCGACGACAGCACGCCGGAAGCGCTCGTCAGATCGCCATCGCCGTCCCGTCCGGTGCCGCGCCACACGGCGCTCGCCTTGCGGATCATGTGTCATCTCCTCTTTTGCCGGAAACGTCAGCTTCGCGTCGGCCCTGCCGCCGTGTAGAAATCCGGCATGACCACCGCATTCAACTTCAACTACGGCCCGAGGTTGCGTTCCGCGCCCGGCGCCGCCGCCACCATCGCCGAACTGGTCGTAGCCGACGCCGTGCTGTTCGTCACCGACGCTGGCGTGCGTGGCCTCGGTCTCGTCGACACCGCGCTAGCCGGCCTCGAAGCCGCGGGCCGTCACGTCACCGTCTTCGACGCCGTTGAAGCCGACCCTTCGGCCGCTACCGTGCTTGCCGCGATCGAGGCTGGCCGTGACGCCGGCGTGCAGGCGGTCATCGGCTTCGGCGGCGGCTCGCCGATGGACGTCGCCAAGGTTGCCGCCTACCTGCTCGGCTCGGGCGACGACCTGGATAGCATCTACGGCGTCGAGCAGGCGAAAGGCCAGGGTCTGCCGCTCGTCCTCGTCCCCACCACCGCCGGCACCGGCTCGGAGGCGACGCCGATCTCGGTCATCACCGTCGGCGCCACCGAGAAGAAGGGCGTCAACGCCGCCGCGCTCTACGCCGACTGGGCCGTGCTCGACCCGACGCTCACCTACGGCCTGCCGCCGCACGTGACCGCCGCGACCGGCGTCGATGCGATGGTGCACGCGATCGAGGCCTATACGTCGCTTCGCCTCAAGAACCCGATCTCGGATGCCTTGGCGAAGGAGGCACTGCGCCTGCTGTCGGCCAATATCCGCACCGCCGTAAGGGATGGCGGCAATACCGAAGCCCGCGGGTCGATGCTGCTCGGCGCCTATCTGGCCGGCGTCGCCTTCGCCAATGCGCCGGTCGCCGGCGTCCACGCGCTCGCCTATCCGCTCGGCGGCCACTTCCATGTTCCGCATGGCTTGTCGAACGCGCTGATGCTGCCGCATGTGCTGGGCCACAACATGGGCGCGGCGATGGGCCTCTATGCCGAGCTCGGCCCGCTGGTCGATCCGAAGCTCGCCAGTCTCGGCCGTCAGGGCCAGGCACAGGGTCTTGTCGAGGCGCTGTCCTCGATCGCCGCCGACTGCGGCCTGCCGAACCGGCTGCGCGCCGTCGGCGTCGAGGCCAGCCATCTCGATCTGCTCGCCTCCGAAGCGATGAAGCAGCAGCGCCTGCTGGTGAATAACCCTTGTCCGATCGAGCAGCATCACGCCCGCACGCTCTATGAGGCGGCGCTCTGATGGCGCGCGAGCCCTTTCGCCCCCGCGGCGCTTACAGGCAGTTCCGGGATATCCCGACACGTTGGTCGGACAACGACATCTACGGCCACGTCAACAACGTGGTCTATTATTCGTGGTTCGACACGGCGGTGAACGCCTATCTGATCGAAGTCGGCGCGCTCGACATCCACGATGGCGAGGTGATCGGCCTCGTGGTCGAGACCGGCTGCCGCTACGCCCGCGCGCTCGCCTTCCCGGAGGCGGTCGAAGCCGGCATCCGCGTCGCGCACATCGGCACGTCGAGCGTCCGCTACGAGATCGGCCTGTTCGGCAAGGGCAGCGACGAGGCGGCGGCCGAAGGCTTCTTCATCCACGTCTATGTCGATCGTGAAACCCGACGTCCCGCCCCGCTGCCGCCCGCCCTCCGCGCAGCATTTGACGCAATCGCTTGAAGCGCCGGCCGCCGCTTCTCGATGGCGGTCGTGCGACCAAGGCTAGTTCGCTGGAACGTTGAACTCAGCGATCACAGCCTGCCCCGGACCGCGCACCCGCACTCGACTCGGGGTAACGCTGCTCGGCATCGGGAACAGGTAGGTGATCGGAGCTTCTTGGCCCTTCTCTAGCCAGACCGTCGCGTTCAGAAGCTCCGACGCCGAGGGGCCGTAATAATTGCCGTCGGTGCGGTACTCGACGCCATCCGATCCCAGTAGCGAGAACCTGTTCTCGTTATACTGCAGCCCACGGCGCTGATCGGCCTCGTTGCGCGCGGTGAACGTCACCGCCACGCCCGGCCCAATACGCCTGGCTGCGTCTAAGCGAAGCTGGAAATAAGCGTCTGTGCCGCCCTGAAATCCAGTACTGCCGCTCGCCGCAGGCTGCGGTGAGGGGGCCGGCATAGCGGTTGAACCACCACGATTAAGGTCAAACTCCGCAACCATGTTGTTGGTGTTTTTGTTAAGACGCACCAGCAATCGCGTGGGGGGTACGTTCGAGGGCAGGCGCGGGAACACATAAGTGATCGGCGCTTCCTCTCCCTTTTCAAGCCATACAGTTGCGTTCAGCATCTCGGATGCGTCGCGGCCGTAATAGTTGCCGTCGCTGGGATAATCGATGCCGTCGGTTCCCAAGACCGATACGGGGTTCTCGTTGTATTGCAGCCCACGGCGCTGATCCGTCACGTTACGCGCCGTCAGACTTACCGCGAAGCCCTGCTCCGTCCGACGCACCGTGTCGAGCCGAAGCTGAAGATAGGCATCTGTTCCGCCGAGAAAGCCGCCGTTTCCTGTCGATGGCGAAGGGGCTGGCGTCGGCGTTGTTGGACCCGCGTCACTCAGCGGCGGTAGTGAGAACTCTTGGCTCGCGACATGTCTATAATCACCTTGCGCCCCCGGCATCGGCACACGCTCAATGAACGTCCATGAATGGATGTCTTGCTGCTGCTCAACGCTTCCGACGTCATAGACGAATTTCAGCCGCAGGCTTCCGCCCGGTGGCATCGATGCGGAGTAGCCGGTCGGAAAGATTACCTGTGCCGGCTCACGCCGGAAGTTATCGCGGCCATTAAGCAGGCTGTAGCCGATCCGCTCGTCGAACGTCCGGCTCTGCCCCAAGTTGTTGCGTATGGTCGCGGTAACGACAACGTTCCGATTAGTGCTCTTGCCATATTCAACACCGTCGAACCGAACTAGCCAGGACCCTACTAGCTTAAATGCCGGATCAGGTGCAGGTGCAGGTGCAGGTGCAGGTGCAGGTGCAGGTGCAGGTGCAGGTGCAGGTGCAGGTGCAGGTGCAGGTGCAGGTGCAGGTGCAGGTGCAGGTGCAGGTGCAGGTGCAGATGCAGGTGTTCCAGCACCCATATTAATAGCTGGCAACTTAAATTCGGCACTGCTGGGAGCAGCACCCTTAATTGAAGGCGTAGCTACAAAACTTCGCTGACTGAAAACAATTGAGGATCCTTCAGGCACACGCCGCGGGTCGATTTCAAATTCAACGAATGCCCGCACTTCTGCTCCAGGTTTCGCCTCATAGCGGTTGTTGATGTATTTGCTCTGGGTCGAACTTGATGGCGCTCTCAGGGTCGCTCCAAGCCAACCGTAGTGAAGCACTTGGCTGCTTGTAGCTTCATTCCTGGCTGTAAAGAAAACTATAGTGGTAGGCTTGCCGGACTGTACCGCGGTTCGGACTTCATCGACTCGGATCGACCAAACGCCGAGCCGCTTGAAACCAGTATTGAGTGTCGCAGCAGATGCTCGGCCGCTGTCAAAATGATAAGCTGTTTCCGGCAGGACCAGATTGGCGGCCGCAATAGCTATCAAAGAAACCGACAGCAGCTCCCGTCCGCCCTTGCGAATACCAACCATATCATCTCTCCCCCGACTTTTTGGCGCATGCTGTGCAAGCTATCGGTCCAAAATGCCGGAACATTACCAGCAGCTTATAGCGTCGTTCGTCGCTTAATTCGGCTATCCGTCGACAAAGCCGCCTCGCATCAAGCGGCAACCGCTCATTAATCGATGGTACAACCGCATGAGCGCAGAGTGGCAGCGAAGGAGACATGTCATGCGTCCGTTCGCTCATAGGACTTTCGGCTTGGCAGTTGGCTTTGCGCTTTTGACTGGCACGCTGATCCCAGCGCCGGCGATGGCATATAAGTTTGGCGATGACATCGAGGAGATCATCGTCGGCGCCGCGGTGCTCGCAGGCGTCATCGCGGTCGCAACCGACATATTCAAGGACACCGGGCGCACCTGGGGTTACGAGCGCGGCCGCAATGACGACCGGTCGATCGCGATCGACGAATGCTCGCGCACTGCGGAGCGCGAGGCCGAGCGCTACGGCCGCAATGCCCGCGTGCGCGACGTCGACGTCGACCGCGACGGCCGCGAGTACAAAGTGAAGGGCGAGGTCGAGGTCGAACCCGACAATGGCTGGGACCGCGAGCGTCGTGACTATGACCGCGCGCGCTTCACCTGCACCGCCCGCGACGGCCGCATCACCGCCTTCCGCTTCACCGACGGCTTCGGCTACGCTTACCGTAATTGAGCGATGCCATGGGGCTGCACAAGTGGCAGCCATGCATGTCGGCTCGACCTCAACCCTAGACTCTCATGCGCGCGGCCCTTAGGACCGCGCGCATTCGCATTTCAGAACAGGAGCCGCCGGTGTCCGTCGTCCCCCAGGAAACGATCCTGATCCTCGACTTCGGCAGCCAGGTGACGCAGCTCATCGCGCGCCGCGTGCGCGAGGCCGGCGTCTACTGCGAGATCGTCCCCTTCTCCGAAGGCGAGGCCGCGCTCAGCCGCCTCAAGCCCAAGGCTGTCATCCTGTCCGGCGGCCCGGCCTCGGTACATGAAGACTTTTCCCCGCGAGCGCCGCAGGCGGTGTTCGACAGCGGCCTACCCGTGCTCGGCATCTGCTACGGCGAGCAGGCGATGTGCGCGCAGCTCGGCGGCCAGGTCACCCCTTCCGACCATCGCGAGTTCGGCCGCGCCTTCGTCGAGATCGTCGAGCGCTCGCCGCTGTTCGACGGCCTCTGGTCGCCGGGCGAACGGCACCAGGTGTGGATGAGCCACGGCGACCGCGTCGATGCAGTCCCCGACGGCTTCAAGATCATCGCCCGCTCCGACGGCGCACCCTTCGCTGCCATCGCGAACGAGGACCGCAAGCTCTACGGCATCCAGTTCCACGCCGAGGTCGCGCATACGCCGGACGGCGCCAAGCTGCTGGCGAACTTCGTCCGCCATGTCGCCGGCTGCTCGGGCGAATGGAGCATGGCCGGCTTCCGCGACGCCAAGATCGCCGACATCCGCGCGCAGGTCGGCAACGGCCGGGTGATCTGCGGCCTGTCGGGCGGCGTCGACTCGGCAGTGGCCGCCGTGCTCATCCACGAGGCGATCGGCGATCAGCTCACCTGCGTGTTTGTCGATCATGGCCTGATGCGTGCGGGCGAGGCGGACGAGGTGGTGTCACTCTTCCGCGGCTCCTACAACATCCCGCTCGTCCATGTGGAAGCGGCCGACCTGTTCCTCGGCGGCCTCGAGGGCGTCACCGACCCGGAGGCCAAGCGCAAGTTCATCGGCAAGACCTTCATTGATGTGTTCGAGGCTGAGGCGAAGAAGATCGGCGGCGCCGACTTCCTAGCCCAGGGCACGCTCTACCCGGACGTCATCGAGAGCGTGAGCTTCACCGGCGGCCCCTCCGTCACCATCAAGAGCCATCACAATGTCGGCGGCCTGCCCGAGCGCATGAACATGCAGCTCGTCGAGCCGCTTCGCGAGCTGTTCAAGGACGAGGTACGCGAGCTGGGGCGTGAGCTGGGGCTTCCCGAGGCCTTCGTCGGCCGCCACCCCTTCCCCGGCCCCGGCCTTGCCATCCGCATCCCCGGCGAGGTGACGACAGACAAGTGCGACATCCTTCGCAAGGCGGACAAGATCTACCTCGAGGAGATCCGGAAGGCCGGCCTCTACGACGCGATCTGGCAGGCTTTCGCCGTGCTGCTGCCCGTGAAGACGGTGGGCGTGATGGGCGACTATCGTACCTACGACTATGTCTGCGGCCTGCGCGCGGTGACCTCGGTCGACGGCATGACCGCCGACGTCTACCCCTTCGACGGTAGCTTCCTCTCGTCGGTCGCTACGCGCATCGTCAATGAGGTGCGCGGCATCAACCGCGTCGTCTACGATTATACCTCGAAGCCGCCCGGCACGATCGAGTGGGAGTGAGCAGCTAAACGCCGGTCTGGGCGGTGCCCGCCGCCTGGCGCGAGCGCAGGCGGAAGGCGAGGACGATCATCACGATGCCGAACGCCGCCGCATAAGCGCCGAGCCATAGCGTCAGCACCAGCGCGCCGATGCCGGGCTGCAGGAACAGCAGCACCCCCCAGACGACCGAGAGCAGCCCGCCGGCGATCAGCCACCAGCGCCCATGGTCGGGGCGCAGGCGGAAGGCCGCGACGAGCATCGCGATACCGGACACGATCGCCCAGGCCGATACTACCAGCACGAACGACAATATGGCGATGCCGGGCATCAGGAAGGCCAATGCGCCGGCCAGAATATCGATGACACCTTCGGCGATAAACCACCCCCAGCGCTCGTGCCGCCGCGCGGCGCGAACCGCCAAGACGATCGAGACGACGCCGTCGGCGAGCATGTAGGCGCTGAACAGTAGCACGAGGGCCGCGAGCGCCGGCCCAGGAAGCAGGATCACCATCAGGCCGAACAGCAGCGCGAGAACCCCGCGCAACATGACGAAGCCCCAGTTGCGCGCGAGCAGCGCGCTCATCGCTGCCGAACGCGCGTCCGGGGGCGGTGCGCCAGGCTCCGCCGATGGAGGGGGTGTCGCCATGACAGCTCTCCTCAGCTCTTCCTGCCCCGATCCGGCCTCAACGCAGCAGCACGAAACCCGTTGCGGGCGGCAGGCTTGGTACCTCGTCGGCCTGCCCCAGCGTGAAGCTCGCCTGCGGTGGAACGAAGCGGCGCGACGATAGCCGGCGCGGCAACTCAGGAACGTGACATTGGGCCAAGCGGTTGATCAGCGCCTCACCCACCGCAGGACAAGCGACATGGCCACGCAAGCGCCCTCCAATCCACTCTCGCGCTCCCACCTCGGCCGGGCCAAGCCGCTGATCTATGCCGCTGGTGGGCTCGGGCTCGTCGCGGTCGCCGCGCGGGCACGTCGCAGGGGAGGCCTGTTCCGTGGTGGCGCGGCGACCATCGAGACCCTACGCGACATGCGGCTCGCTGAGCTTCAAGAACTCTACAGCGCCGAGCAACAGCTGGGGATGCTGCTGCCGGTGCTGATCTCGGCGGCGACCGATCCCCGGCTTCGCATCATCCTCAGCGAATGCGCCGACGAGACCAACCAGCGGCTCGACCTGCTGCGCAGCCATATCGGCCAGCTCGGAGCCAACCCGCGTGCCCACCCCGACCAAGCCATGCGCGCACTGACCTCTGAGGCGCGCAAAATGACGAAGGTGAGCATGCCGACGGTGCGCGATGCCGGGCTGATCGCATCCATGCAGCGCCTGCTGCACTACCGTATCGCTGTCTACGGAACGGTTGCCGCCTATGCTCGGGCGCTTGGCGAGACCTATCATGCCGGCGCGCTTGCCGATTATTCGAACCGCGACAAGCTGTTCGACGAACGGCTGACCGAACTTGCCGAGGCGGTCGTCAACCCCTCCGCCGACATTGAGGAGCCCTGAGCCAGGCTGATACCCCTAGTGCCGCGTCAGAGTATCGCTTGGGCTGAGTCCGATTGAGGCGCCGTATAGCCACTGGCGTCCGCCATTTTCTGGACATCATAGAAGCATAGCAGCCCGTGCTCCACGGACGCCCAGCCCAGCTCCCGAAGCTCCGAAAGGCTGTGGGCCAGTTGCGATCGCGACATGCCGGCTGCATCCGCCATCATCTCGTAGGTAAGCGGGAACTCGCAGCGCTCCTCGGCCATCGCACCTAGCCGATCGAGACGCCACCGCAGTTCGAGCAGGAGATACGCCAGCCGCTCGGTCGGACGCTGCCGGCCGAGGAGCAGGAGGCGCGTGTCCGCCCGCTCCTGTTCGCGCACGAGCATCGCCATCAGCGACGCAGTCAGTTCCGGCTGGTGTCGAAAGACGGACGTGAACGGCGCGCCATCGAGTACGCAGAATGTTGCGGCCGTGATCGTGCATACGGAATGGGCCACGTGGCCGGTGAGTGGCGACTGCAATCCGACAAGGCTACCCGGAAGCAGGAAGTCGAGGATCTGACGCCTACCATTAGCAAGCGTCTTGTACCGAAAGGCCCAGCCCGACAGCAGCGTGTAGAGCCGGTGACCATTTTCGCCTGCGTGGACGATATGCTCGTGGGGGCCCAGTTCGACCTGGTCGGATTTCAGGCTGGCGACGAAGGCCAGTTCCGGACCGGAGAACTGGCGGAACATCGGCTGCTGCCGCAAGCGGCAACCGGCGCAGTGGACATACACCGCCCATCTCCTTCCGGCGCGCATCCTCCGGCAACGGCGTACCATCAGGTGCGAAACGCTGCGCCTGCAGAAAGGCCGAAGTTCCTATACGCTCTACGGCCCCGATATTCACGCTCGAACCGCCAACAGCACCTCCAGGGCGAAGTATTCTGCGAGGATCGGTGCCCTTATGGCTATGCTCATCCAATCTTGGACGCTTAAATCTGATGGCAGTAGGCGTATAACTTCTTCCGCTAAGCAGGAGTTGGCGAGATGAAGGACAGACCTGCTCGGCTCGGCAGGATTTCCTGACCGGCTCCCACGGCAGGACCAAAACCATCCATCGCGAGCAATAAACTCACTCTGGTCGCCTGCAGCAATCCGAGAGTGGAGACTTATGATGAAGACGATCAAATGGACGGCATTACCATTGGCCGCAGTGCTGAGCTTGCCGTTCCTAACCTTGGTCGCCCCGGCCGGCGCTCAGCCAAGATCACCGTCGCACGATATTGTGGTCCAGGCCACGCCGCGTGCCACCGCGCTGACCAATTGGTCGAACCGCGTCCAAGCGGACCTTGAGCGCCAGATGGAGATGCCGCGCTACTTGGGGCCGACACGACCTTTCATCGAGAATGGAGTTGCTCAGGTCCGGTTCATACCCGGTGACAGCGGCCGGGCCGACCAGATCATACTCGCTAGGTCATCGGGTAGCAGCCGCATCGATCACGCGGCATTGCATGCGGTGGACAGGCTCACATCGCTTCGTCCGCTGCCCGAGGGGATGCAGCCCGATCAGAAGATTCTGGCGCAGCTGCTGTTCATCGGCTCTCCTGGGGGCGATCGGGACAACGACCGGCGCATAAGGGCGCTGAAGCAGGAAGCCGCCAAGGACAACGCGTGGTTCTACGGTGGCCAGACCGCCTCTAGCGAAGTGATCATGTTAACCGCGGCAAGGTAACGCGACGTTCATCTAAGCCGCTCGGGCGGACAATTTTCGCCTCGCCCGAGTTCGGCATGCAGAAGCGGCCTACTATCGCCGGCTCAATTCCTCATCCAGGCGACGAGCCTGCTCGGGCGCGGCACCTCGACAGGTTCGGCAGGTGCGGCGACCGGATAGCCGAGTGCCCCGAGGTTCACGCCCATGCGCGCCGCCAGCCGCCGGTTTCCCTCGGCGAAGCGCACAGCCATCCAGCGCAACGCCTGATCGCCAAACAGCTCGGCGGGGCTCGGCACCCGGCCGAACAAGGGCGATTGGTTCAGTTGCTCCAGCAGCGCCTTCCGCACCGTGTACCAGTAGGGGATGTGCACCAGTACGCGCTTGTCGGACACCGAGCGCTCGGTGAACCGGTTCGCCACTCGCGCAATCGATAAAAGCCGTCTTCGATAGGATCCATTCAGGCGACGGCCGCGATCCAGCTTCTCGGGTATCTGCAGGCCCAGTTTGCTGGTGAACCCGGCGAGAAACGATACAGGTTCCCGGGCAAAATGTTCGTAGGCAAACACATGCACGTTCTCGCAGCCAAAGACTTTGTCGTAGTGCGCGATCAG
>JAEZQR010000082.1 GCA_023413015.1 Pseudomonadota bacterium | reverse complement strand
CCTTGGCGAAGTCGAAATCGAGCTGCGCGTCGGAGCGGCGGGTGAGCATGATGAAGCGCACCACGTCCTTGCCGACTTCCTCGACGACCTCGGCGAGCGTGACGAAATTGCCGGCGCGCTTCGACATCTTCACCGGCTCGCCGGCGCGGAACAGCCGCACCATCTGCACGAGCTTGACGTCCAGCGGCACGCGCCCATCGGTCAGCGCCTCGACGGCTGCCTGCTGGCGCTTGACGGTACCGGCATGATCGGCGCCCCAGATGTCGATCAGCTGATCGGCTGCTTCAGCCTTCTGCGCATGATAGGCGAGGTCGGCACCGAAATAGGTCCAGCTGCCATCCGACTTCTTGATCGGGCGGTCGACGTCGTCGCCGAACGCGGTCGAACGGAATAGCGTCAGCTCGACCGGCTCCCAATCCTCGGGGGTCTCGCCCTTGGGCGCTTCGAGCACGCCCTCGTAGACCAACCCCTTGGCGCGTAGCCGCTCGACCGCCGCCTCGATCGCGCCCGACGCCTGCAGCTCGGCTTCCGATGCGAATTTGTCGTGATGGATGCCGAGCAGGCCGAGGTCGTGGCGGATCAGGTCCATCATCGCGCCCGCGGTGCGCTTCTTGAACAGCTGCAGCCACTCGGACTCGGGAAGGTCCACGTAGCGGTCGCCGAACTCGGCGGCGAACATCTGCCCCACCGGCTTCAGATACTCGCCCGGATAGAGGCCCTCGGGGATCGCGCCGATATCCTCGCCCAGCGCCTCGCGGTAGCGCAGGTGCGCCGAGCGCGCGAGCGTGTCGACCTGGCTGCCGGCGTCGTTGATGTAATATTCGCGGATCACCCTGTGCCCGGCATATTCGAGCAGGCTGGCGAGCGCGTCGCCCACCACCGCGCCGCGGCAGTGGCCCATGTGCATCGGCCCGGTCGGGTTCGCCGAGACATATTCGACGTTGACCGTCTGCCCATCCCCCATCGCCGACCGGCCGTAGGCATCGCCTTCCGACTGGATCGTCCGCAACTCCTCGCGCCACAGCTCGGGCGTCAGGCGCACGTTGATGAAGCCCGGCCCCGCCACCTCGGCCGACTGCACCTCCGGCAGCGCCGCCAGCTTCTCGGCAAGCGGACCGGCGATCGCGCGCGGATTGGTGCCGGCAGGCTTGGCCAGCACCATCGCGGCGTTGGTCGCCAGATCGCCGTGGCTCGGATCGCGCGGCGGCTCGACCGTCACGTTCCTGAGATCAAGCCCGGCCGGCAGCGCGCCTTCGGCGGCAAGCGCATCCAGCGCCTCGCGCACCCGCGCGGAAAAGCGTTCGTATAGGTTCGACATGGCCTTGCGCTCTAACGGCGTTTGGCGCGAACGTCACCCCCGCCGCGTCAGATCAGCCCCTCGCCCGGAAATTCGATCGGGCCGATGTGCTTGCGGTAGGTGCGAACCGCATAGTGATCGGTCATCCCGGCGATGAAGTCCGCGACATGGCGGGCAAGCGCCGGCTCCTCCACCGGTGCGCTCTCGCCCCAGCCATCCGGCATCGCCGCGGGATCGGCGTGGAAAAGCTCGAACAGCCCGGTCACCACCTCCCGCGCCGGTTTGCGGATCTCCAGATTATAGGGGTGCGCGTACATCCGCTCGCGCAGGAAGGCCTTCATCTGCCGCTCGCAATCGGCCATCGTGGCGGAGAAGCCGACCAATGTGCGGCCTGCCGCGCGCACCTCGTCCACCGACTGTGGGTCGACCTCCGCCAGCCGCCGCCGCGTCTCGGCGAGCACGTCGCCCACCATCCGCCCGATCTGGTGGCGCACCAGCTCCGCCGGCAGCCGGTCGCGCGGCGCATTCGGGAAGCGCTTCTCCACCATGGCGTAGGTTTCCGCTACGAACGGCACGGACAGCGCATCCTCGAGCGTGAAGAGGCCGGCGCGCAGGCCATCATCGAGATCGTGGTTGTCGTAGGCGATGTCGTCGGCGAGCGCCGCCACCTGCGCCTCGAGGCTGGCATAACTCGTCAGGTCGAGCGGGTAGGCCGCGTCGATCTCGGCCAGCGCCCAACCCGGCTGGTAGACCGGGCCATTGTGCTTGGCCAAGCCTTCGAGCGTCTCCCAGGTGAGATTCAGCCCGTCGAATTCGGCGTAGCGCTGCTCGATACGAGTGGCGATCCGCAGCGTGTGCCCATTATGGTCGAAGCCGCCATATTGCGGCATCGCGGCCATCAGCGCGTCCTCGCCGACATGGCCGAATGGCGGGTGGCCGAGATCGTGCGCGAGGCAAAGCACCTCGGCCAGATCCTCGTGGAGCCCGAGCGTGCGCGCGATCACGCGGCCGATCTGCGCCACCTCGAGGCTGTGCGTCAGCCGCGTGCGGAAATGGTCGCCGTCGGGCGAGACGAAGACCTGCGTCTTGTGCTTCAGGCGCCGGAAGGCGGTCGCGTGGATCACCCGGTCGCGGTCGCGCTGGAATGGATCGCGCACCTCGCTCGGCGGCTGCGGATGCTGCCGCCCGCGCGAGCGCGCCGGATCGGTCGCATAGGGAGCGAGCATCGCCATCAGTTCAAAGCTCCTATATCGGCGCCGGCCGGCGTGCGGTTGAGCACGGCGGGCAATCGGCGCGCCTTGAGGCTCGCTACCATATTCCGTGCCGCCCCATCACTGGC
>JAEZQR010000051.1 GCA_023413015.1 Pseudomonadota bacterium | reverse complement strand
CGCACGAGGCCAGCCTTACGGTCCACCCCTACACGTTCCGCGCCGAGAACTACTTCCTTCCCGCCGACTTCAGGCGCGGTGCCGATCCGCGCGCGAAGGGTGATCTGGCCGGCGAAATCTGCGCCTTTATCGCGGCGGGCGTCGATGGCCTGTTCAGCGATTTCCCAGGCGCGGCGATTGCTGCGCGAAACGGCTGCGCCGCGCCTCAGCCGGTGCGGCGGTAGACGACCGACAGGTTGTTGGTCGGCATCTCGACGACCTCGGCGAGTGCGAACCCATGCGCGCCGGCAGTCGCGGTGACCTCATCGAGGTCGCGCAGGCCCCAGGCAGAGTTTCGGCTCCTGAGTGAGGTGTCGAAGGCTTCGTTGCTCGGTGCGGTGGGCACGCCCGCGCGGCGATAGGGACCGTAGAGGACCAGCGGCGCGCCTGCCGGCAGGAGGCGAGCGGCGCCGACAAACAGCGCCGGCGTCGCCTTCCACGGGCTGATGTGGATCATGTTGATGCACATGACCGCATCGGCACGATCGATTGGCCAGCGGGACCAGGTCACGTCGAGTTCGATCGGCGGCAGCAGGTTGGGCAGCGCGGCCTCGGCGCGCCATGCGGCGATCGAGCGGAGGCTGTCCGGGTCTGGATCAGTCGGCTGCCACGTCAGGCAGGGCAGCGCGGCGGCGAAGTGGACGGCGTGCTCGCCGGTGCCGCCGGCGATCTCGATGACCGTGCCCGACGGCGGCAGGGCGCGCCGCAGCACCTCAAGGATCGGATCGCGGTTGCGGGCTGCCGACGGGCTGTAGCGCTTGTCGGCGGCGGTGGTGTCCGATTGCCAGGGTTCGTTGGCGATCATCGGGATCAGCCGAACAGACCAAGGATGGCGGCCCGCGATGGCGGGAACGCCATGGCTCCGACGAGAAGCAAGTGCAGTGCGCCGATCATCAGCATCTGGGTACGAAATGGCTCCTTGCGCGTCTTGTGACGTACAAGCCGCTGTGCTGTGAACGCTCCGATCGAGCCACCGAACAACGCCAACTGCAAGAGCGTGCTCTCGCGTATCCGCCATCGACCGCGTTCGGCGCAGCTCTTGTCCCAGACGAAGGCTGCGAACGCCATGAAGTTCATCGCGATCAGGAGCAGGACGAATTCGTACACGGCAGCCTCCGCCGATCAGGTTACCGGCGAAGGCTTACCGCTCCGCTAATCCTACTCCGCCGCCTGTGCTGCCTCCGGCTCGCGCCAGCTGAGCACCGGCTTGCGCGCCGCGCCCGTCTCGTCGAGGCGGCGGCGCGGAGCGAGATAGGGTGCGCCCTTGAAGCGGCTGTCGTCGCCCGACTTCGCCAGCTCGGCGAGGCTGCGGAGCGCGGCGATGAACTGATCGAGCGTTGCCTTCGACTCGGTCTCGGTCGGCTCGACCAGCATCGCGCCATGGACGACGAGCGGGAAGTAGACCGTCATCGGGTGGAAGCCCTCATCGATCAGCGCCTTGGCGATGTCGAGCGTGGTGATGCCGGTGCCGTCGAGGAAGTCGTCGGTGAACAGCGCCTCGTGCATGCACGGCCCGGTCTCGGCGAACGGCGCGCTCATCACGTCCTTCAGGGAGGCGAGGATGTAGTTGGCGTTCAAGACCGCATCCTCGGCGACCTGACGCAGGCCGTCCGCGCCGTGGCTGAGCATGTAGGCGGCAGCGCGCACGAACATGCCCATCTGGCCGTGAAAGGCGACCATGCGGCCGAAGCTCAAGTTATGGTCGGTCGACGCGTGCGCCTGCTCTTCCTCGACTAGCTCGTAATGATCGCCGGTCTTGCGGACGAACGGCAGCGGCGCGAAGGGCGCGAGCGCCTCCGAGAACACCACCGGGCCCGAGCCGGGACCGCCGCCGCCGTGCGGCGTCGAGAAGGTCTTGTGCAGGTTGATGTGCATCGCATCGACGCCGAGATCGCCCGGCCGCACGCGGCCGACGATGGCATTGAAGTTGGCGCCGTCGCAATAGACGTAGGCGCCCGCCGCGTGCACCGCCTTGCCGATCTCGATCATGTCGGGCTCGAACAGGCCGCAGGTGTTCGGGTTGGTGATCATCACCGCCGCGACGTCCGGCCCGAGCCGCGCCTTCAAGGCTTCAAGGTCGACGCGGCCGCGATCGTTCGCCGGGATGGCGACGACGTCGTAGCCGCAGAAGGCGGCGGTCGCCGGGTTGGTGCCGTGCGCCGATTCCGGCACCAGCACCACCTTACGGCTCTCGCCGCGGGCGTCGTGCGCCGCGCGGATCGCGAGCATGCCGCACAGCTCGCCATGCGCGCCGGCCTTGGGGCTCATCGCGACGCTCGGCATGCCGGTCAGCTTGCACAGCCATTCGCCGACGAGGTGGATGAGCGCGAGCGCGCCCTGCACCGTGTCGATCGGCTGGAGCGGGTGGATGTCGCCGAAGCCGGGGAGCCGCGCCATCTTCTCGTTGAGGCGCGGGTTGTGCTTCATCGTGCACGAGCCGAGCGGGAACAGCCCCATGTCGATGGCATAGTTTTGCCGGCTGAGCCGCGTGTAGTGGCGCACCGCCTCGCCTTCCGCGAGGCCGTAGAGACCGATCGGCCGGTTGCGTTCGAGGCTGCCGAGGCGGCTCGCCACCTTCGGAACCGGGGGCAGATCGACGCCCGAGCGATCGGGCGCGCCCTTCTCGAACAGCAACGGCTCTTCGAGCTGGAGCGCACGGTTACCAGTGAAGGTATGGATGGTCTCGACGGTGGCGGTCTCGCCCACGCCGGACTCGCGTCCCTGACGGTTCATGCTCATGCCGACACCTCCGCAAAGCCACGCGCCAACGCCTCGATGTCGTCGTCGCTCACCGTTTCGGTCGCCGCGAGGACGACCCCGTTCTCGAGTTCCTTGATGCCCGGATAGAGCCGCCCGAGCGACACACCGGCGAGGATGTCGCGTTCGGCGAGCTGGCGGATGATGGGCCGTGCTTCCTTGGACAGCCGGATCGTGAACTCGTTGAAGAAGGCGCCGTTCAGCACCTCGACACCCGGGACCTGCGCCAGCCGCTCGGCGGTCTGTACCGCGCGGGCGTGGTTGAGCGCGGCGAGGTGCCGGAGCCCCTGCTCGCCCAGCAGCGTCATATGGATCGTGAAGGCGAGCGCGCACAGCCCCGAGTTGGTGCAGATGTTCGACGTCGCCTTCTCGCGGCGGATATGCTGCTCGCGGGTCGAGAGCGTCAGCACGAAGCCGCGGCGACCCTCAGCATCCACTGTCTCGCCGCACAGGCGGCCGGGCATCTGGCGGACGTATTTGTCGCGCGTGGCGAACAGGCCGAGGTACGGGCCGCCGAAGTTGAGGCCATTACCGATCGACTGTCCCTCGCCCACCACGATGTCGGCGCCCATCTCGCCGGGCGACTTGATCGCGCCGAGCGAGACCACCTCGGTGAAGGCGACCACGAGCAGCGCGCCCTTGGCATGGCAGGCGGCGGCGAGCTCGCTAAGGTCGGCGACATGGCCGAACAAATTGGGGTTCTGCACGACGACGCACGAGGTCTGGTCGTCGATCTGGCCCATGATCCAGTCGATGTCGCAGCCCGGCTTGCCATCGGTGAGCTTCGGCTCGCCGCAGATCAGCTCGTCCTCGGTGAAGCGGGTGAGCGTCCTGGCTGCTGCGACATAGTGCGGATGGACGCCGGCCGACACGATCGCCTTGGTGCGGCGCGTGATGCGGCGGGCCATGAAGATCGCCTCGGTGGTGGCGGTCGAGCCGTCGTACATCGAGGCGTTGGCCACATCCATGCCGGTGAGGCGGGCGACCTGCGTCTGGAATTCGAACAGATACTGGAGCGTGCCCTGCGCGATCTCCGGCTGATAGGGCGTGTAGCTCGTCAGAAACTCGCCGCGCTGGATCAGGTGATCGACGCTCGCCGGGACATGGTGCTTGTAGGCGCCGCAGCCGACGAAGAAGGGCATGACCGAAGCCGGCGAATTCTTGCGCGACATGGCGGTGAGCAGCCGCTCGACCTCCATCTCGGGCATGTGGTTCGGCAAGCCGGCGATCGGGCCGGACAGGCGTGCGGCCTCGGGCACGTCGCGGAACAGGTCGTCGATCGTGCGGGCGCCGACCCGGTCGAGCATCGCCCGCCGATCGGCATCGGTGAGAGGTAGGTAACGCATCCTATTCTACTCCGGTTTGCGGGCGGCGAACCGCATCCGCACATAATCGGCTGTCCAGTTGCCCGCCTCGTCGGCGAGGATCGGCCGCAGCAGCGCGCGGGTATCCTCGATGACCTGCGCCAGCTCCGACGCCGGCACGCCAGCCGCCTCGATGAAGCCGCCGCGGAAGGTGTAGAGCCACGCGCTCATGCCGGACGGGATCGGCGTCGGGCGCGGGATGAGGTCGGCGCGATCGACGACGAAGCCCGCACCTTCGAGGAGGGCGCGGAATTCCGCCGACGTCGGATAATAGCTGTCCTCGGTGGATGGCACGCGATAGCCGCGCGCCATCAGCACGCCGCGCAGTGCGGCGCGGATCGCGGCGACGTTGCCGTGCCCCCCGAATTCGCCGACGAAACGGCCGCCGGGCTTGAGCGCCCGATAGACGCCTTCGACGACGCGGCTGACCGGCGACATCCAGTGCAGCGCAGCGTTGGAGAACACCGCATCGAACTCGGCCGCGAAGTCGAGCGCGCGGCCGTCCATCAGCCGGGCGTCGAGCCCCCGCTCCTGCGCGGCCGCGATCATCGCCTTGTCGGCATCGACGCCCACGACCTCGGCGCCCGCCTCGACGAGCTTGACGGTCAGCGCGCCATCGCCGCAGCCGAGGTCGAGGATACGTTCGCCTTGCCGGGGCGCGAACAGATCGACGACCGGCGCGCCCAGCGCCGGCACGAAGCTCGCGTGCGCGGCGTAGGCGGTGGGGTCCCAGCTATGACCTTGGCTGCCGGTCATCGGACGGCTCAGAGCTCCTTGACGTAGTCGCGGTAGGCGGCCTCATCCATGAGCGCGGCGAGCTGCCCTTCGTCCTGAACGGTCATCTTGAAGAACCAGCCCGACGCCTCGGGCGCGGTGTTGACCAGCGACGGATCGCCTTCGAGGTCCGGGTTCACCTCGGTGACCTCGCCGGTGATCGGCGCATAGACCTCGGAGGCCGCCTTCACCGATTCGACCACCGCGGCTTCCTTGCCCTGGGCGAGCGGTGCGCCGACCGGCGGGTTCTCGACGAACACGACGTCGCCGAGCTGGCTCTGCGCATAGTCGGTGATGCCGACCGTGGCGACGTTACCTTCGACGCGTACCCACTCGTGATCCTTGGTGAAGTAGAGCTTCATGCTTTGGCTCCCTGACGGACGTAGTTTTTGGGAAAGAAAGGCATCGGTACGACGGTGGCGTCGAGCAGGCGGCCGCGCACCTCGACCTGAAGGCGCGTGCCGTCCTGCGCCATCGTCGTCGGCACATAGGCCATCGCGATCGGTGCGTTGAGTGCAGGGCCATGCCCACCGCTCGTCACCATGCCGACTGGGGCGCCATCCACGACAACGGTCGCGCCCTCGCGCACCGGCTGGCGGCCGTCGATCCGCAGACCGACGCGCTTGCGTGCGGCGCCGTTTGACAGCTGATCAAGGATGCGCTCGGCGCCCGGAAAGCCGCCTTCGGCCTTGCGGCGCTTCGAGATCGCGAACGACAGCGCCGCCTCGACCGGCGTGATGTCGGGCGTAAGGTCGTGACCGTAGAGCGGCAGGCCGGCTTCGAGGCGCAGCGAATCACGCGCGCCGAGGCCGATCGGTTTCACCTCCGGCTGCGTCAACAGCAGGCGGGCGATCTTCTCAGCGTCGGCCGCCGGGATCGAAATCTCGTAGCCGTCCTCGCCAGTATAGCCCGAACGACTGACCCAGGCGGGCACGCCGTCGATCGTGAACGCGCCGGCGCGCATGAAGGACAGCCCGGCCACGCCGGGAGCGAGTTGCTCCAGCACCTCGACCGCCTTCGGCCCCTGCAGCGCGAGCAGCGCCCAGTCCGGGCGATACTCGATGTGCGTGCCGGCCGGCAGTTTTGCCTTCATATGGGCGATGTCGTCATGCTTGGTGGCGCCATTCACCACCATGTAGAGGTCGTGCTCGCGCCGCGTGACCATCAGGTCGTCGAGGATGCCGCCCTGATCGTTGAGCAGCATCGAATAGCGCAGCACGCCGACCCCGAGGCCGGTGATGTCGCCGGGAAGCAGCGCCTCGAGCGCCTTGTCGGCATCAAGGTCGAACAGGATCTGGCCCATGTGCGATACGTCGAACAGGCCGGCGCTCTGCCGCGTCAACTGGTGTTCGGCGATGATACCCTCATACTGGATCGGCATCGAATAGCCGGCGAACGGCACCATCCGTGCGCCGAGCTCGCGGTGCAGCGAATCGAGGGGGAGAAGTTCGAGAGTCTCGGCCGTGTCGGCCATGTGCAGCTCCGTCGACAGACGCACACCGGCAGCCCCGCGCTACCGGCGACTTGCCCCCTGTCTGTCACGGAACCTGAGAGCTTTCGCACCGGCGGACCAGCGCTTACCCCTTCGGTGGAGCCATCGGCACGACAGCTCGCTTTCCAGATCGCCGCTGATGCACCCGCGCGGTCCTGGGGCCTGAGAGATTCCGGGGGCGGTTGCTCCTTCGGCGGTGGCTGTCGCCACACTCTCCCGCGCGCGTGCCGAGGCAAGCCTCGACGGCGAAGCGACGTTTACGGGAAGCCCGCCCGCGAGTCACGCGCCAAAAGCGCGGCCGAGACTACTTGGTGGCGTTGTAGGCGAGGCCCGCGTCGTCGAGCTGAAAGCCGAGCAGCACCTCGAAGGTGGCGGCGCGCACCGCCGTGCGCACCTCGGGATCGGCGAGCGGATCGACCGCGGCGTCGGGATCACCCGGCTTGCGCTTGCGGGTGATTTTCTCGCGGATGTTCTCGGGCAGCGTCGCGGCGGCCCGGCTCACCTGCGCCTGCGAGGCGGCGGACGCCTGCGCGCGCACCTGCCCGTCGGCGAAATGCAGCGTCACGCTGCCCTCTTGCTTGGCAACGAGTTGGTCGCCGCCCTGCACCACGGCGGCGAAAAACGGCAGCGTAACATCGCGCGCGCCGGACGCGTTGGCGCGCTGCGCCTGCACATCGAAGGTCGCCGAGGTGGTGATGCGGTCGCCCACCTCGCCGCAGGTGCCGCGCACGTTGGTGATCGTCGCGGTCACGTCGATCGCATCGGCGTCGCGGCTGGTCGGCGGCGAGAATAGGGTGACGGTGCCGGCGTGCTGGAGCACCGCGACGGCCGGGCAGGCGGAGCGGGTCACGCGGAGCGGATCGCCGCCACGGTTCGCGCAGGCGGCGAGCGCCGTACCGGCGAGGAAGATCAGGCCAAGCTGTTTGAGCACGCGGTAACCACCCCGATTGCGAGAAAGGCGCTAAGTGTCGCGTCGTTATAGGTTCCGGGTTCCGCAGGCACAAGCAATCGCGTAGACACCGCGACATGGCGACCGCCCCGACCCTCGAGACCTCAGGCGAAACCAAGCCGAAGCTCCGCGTCCTGATCGCGGCACCGCGCGGCTTCTGCGCCGGCGTCGACCGCGCGATCCGCATCGTCGAGCTCGCGCTCGAGAAGTACGGCGCGCCGGTCTATGTCCGCCACGAGATCGTGCACAACAAGTTCGTCGTCGACAGCCTTCGGGCGAAGGGGGCGGTGTTCGTGGAGGAACTTGATGAGGTGCCAGATGAGGTGCCAGTCATCTTCTCCGCGCACGGGGTGCCGAAGGTCGTGCCGGCGAACGCCGAGGCGCGCGGGCTCGACTATATCGACGCCACCTGCCCGCTCGTGTCCAAGGTCCACCGCCAGGCCGAACGCTTCGTCGACCAGGGCCGGCACATCCTGTTCGTCGGCCATGCGCGCCATCCGGAAGTGATCGGCACCTTCGGCCAGGTGCCGGAAGGATCGATGACGCTGGTCGAGACCGTCGAGGACGCGCGCACCGTCCAGCCGCCGGAAGGCCCGCTCGGCTTCCTGACGCAGACGACGCTGTCGGTGGACGACACCCGCGACATCCTGGCGACCCTCCAGGCGCGCTTCCCCGATCTGGTCGGCCCCAAGGGCGAGGACATCTGCTACGCGACCTCCAACCGCCAGGCCGCGGTCAAGGCGATCGCGGAGCAGGCCGAACTGGTGCTGGTGCTCGGTTCGCCCAAGTCGTCGAATTCGCTGCGCCTCGTCGAGGTCGCCGACCGCCACGGCGCCTGCGGCACGCTGATCCAGCGCGCGAGCGACCTCGACTGGCGTTGGCTGGAGAAGATCTCGACGCTCGGCATCACTGCCGGCGCGTCGGCGCCCGAGGATCTGGTGCAGGAACTGCTCGACCGGCTGCGCGAGCGCTTCGACGTCAGCGTCGAGGAAGTCCGCACCGCGTCCGAAGACATCGTGTTCAAGCTGCCGCGCGCGCTCGCCTGAGCGATGGCGGTCTATACGCAGGTGCCGGCCGAAGCGCTCGAGCGCTTCCTGGAGCGTTACGACGTCGGAACGCTCGTCAGCGCCAAGGGCATCGCCGGAGGTGTCGAGAATTCAAACTATTTCGTCGAGACGAGCCGTGGCCGCTTCATCCTGACGCTCTACGAGCGGCGGGTCAGCGAGGCCGACTTGCCCTATTTCCTCGCGCTCAAGACGCACCTCGCCGACCGACACCTGCCGGTGCCGCGGCCGATCACCGATCGCGAAGGCCAGGCGCTCCAGGTCCTGCAGGGTCGCCCCACTTGCCTGATCGAATTCCTGCCCGGCGTCTCGCTGTCCGAGCCGACGCCGGCGCACTGCCGTGCGACCGCCGAGGCGATGGGGCGAATGCACGTCGCCGTGCGCGACTTCACGCCGATCCGCGAAAACGATCTGAGCCTGGCCGGCTGGCGGCGCCTCACCGACGCCTGCGCCGGTCGCGCGGATGAGATCCAAGCCGGACTGGGCGACGCGATCGAAGACGAGTTGGCCTATCTCGAAGCCCGCTGGCCGCGCGCGCTCGACCGCACGACGATCCATGCCGACCTGTTCCCCGACAATGTGCTGGTACAGGGCACTCGGGTGACGGGACTGATCGACTTCTACTTCGCCTGCACCGATATCCGCGCCTACGACCTCGCCGTGATGCACACGTCCTGGGCGTTCAGCGACGACGGGGCCATGCATCATGCCGAGCGCGCGGCGGCACTCGACGAGGGCTATGTGGCGGGGCACGGCCTGACGCCCGCGGAGCAGGCGGCGTTGCCGATCCTGTGCCGCGGCGCCTGCCTGCGCTTCCTGCTGACGCGCACCTACGACTGGCTCAACACGCCTGCCGATGCACTGGTGACGCGCAAGGACCCCCTCGCCTATCTGCGCCGTCTCCGGCACTACCAGAACCGATGACCGAACTTCCTTTCGTCGAAATCGCCACCGATGGCGCCTGCAAGGGCAATCCGGGCCCCGGCGGCTGGGGTGCGATCCTGCGCCAGGGCGCGCGCGAGCGCGAGCTATCGGGCGCCGAGTCCGCCACCACCAACAACCGCATGGAGCTGATGGCCGCCATCATGGCGCTGCGGGCGCTCAAGAAGCCCTGCCGCGTCGAGCTGTCCACCGACAGCAAGTACGTCATGGACGGCATCACCAAGTGGATTCACGGCTGGCAGCGCAACGGCTGGCGCACCGCCGACAAGAAGCCAGTGAAGAACGCCGAGCTGTGGCAGGCACTGATCGAGGCGGCCCGGCCGCACAAGATCGACTGGAAATGGGTGAAGGGCCACAACGGCCACCCCGAGAACGAACGCGCCGACGAGCTCGCCAACGCCGCAATCGAGGCGATGCGGACCTTGTAAGGCGAGCCATAAGCTGTCGGCGCCTATAACCAATTGATTTTTGGTCAGTTTCTGAAGATGTCAGAAATTGACAGCTTATGCCTCGGTGGCTCAGAGGCGTATTATGTCGGTGCCAATGGACGCCCTCACTGCCGCTTGAGGTCGTCGATGGGGCGTATGCAGTGGCTGTTCGGCAAGCGATCGGCCAACCGTCCAGTTGAACTTCCAGAAACCCAAGGTGACACTGAGGCGGCCGTTTCGGTCCGGTTCATCGGCTCGCGAATGGTTCGGGCCCTGCCCGACGACATCTCTGGCCTGTACCTGCACTCATGGCCTCCTCCACCAGAACGCGTCACTGTTCGCCCTTCGCCTCTGGTCGCTGCTTGTCGAGGACGAGGACGCATTTCAGATCATCCGTCGCCAAGTCGAGGCCCAACTCGATCGACTGGATGTCGGA
>JAEZQR010000039.1 GCA_023413015.1 Pseudomonadota bacterium | reverse complement strand
GGGCTCGGGCGTATGATCGGGTAAAGGGCGTTTGGAAAGCCCCGCATCTGCAGTCCGAAGCTGGGTGATCCACTCCCTGATACGACCCACCGCGACGGCGCGCAGGCCATGGGCTCAAACGAGCGGCATATTCGGAGAAGTGGCGCACCCGACAGGATTCGAACCTGTGGCCTTTGCCTTCGGAGGGCAACGCTCTATCCAGCTGAGCTACGGGTGCGTGCGGCCCTCGCTTAACAAAGCGCGAGGCGGCTGGCCAGTAGAAAGGCTAATGCGCCGGCGAACTCGGCGCCGGAGCCGGCGCGAAGGTGCCGAGGCCGCAGGTCGGGCCGGTGCGCGGGCCGCCGCCGGTGTGAATCACCGTGATGATGTCGGTCGAGCACAGCCGCGACAGCGACGTCGAGTAAGTGAATGTCTTCTCGAAGCCGAGCGTCGGGCAGGCCTGCGGCAGGCTGTTGCGCAGCACGCTGCCGTCGCGCATGTGGAAGTCGATGGTGCGGTCGTCGATGACGCGCGCCTCGCTGATCCGGGCGAGGTCGACGCAGCTTTGCGCCTGCGTCGCGGCCGCGGGGGCCTGCGGCGCGGCAGGAGCCGCCGGCTTCGGGGCCGGGGCGCACGAGGCAAGGGCGGCGGTCGTCAGCAGGACGGCGGGGGTCAGCAGGCGCATGGTTCGCTCCCATTCACTTTGAGCGGATGGCCGCCGATTCTGCCGGGGAAGGGTACGCAACGCAACAGAGGCAACTGTCAGCATCGCGTAAGGCCCCCCGACTGAACCGGCGCTTAACCTTCGTTTAAGTTTTTCGGCTCGAAGGCGCAGAGGTCGACGACCGGGCAGCGCCAGCATTTCGGCTTGCGCGCCACACAGATATAGCGGCCGTGCAGGATCAGCCAGTGGTGGGCGTGCCGGCGGTAGGGTTGCGGGATCACCGCCATCAGCCGGTCCTCGACCTCGCGCGGGGTCTTGCCGGGGGCCATGCCGGTGCGGTTGCCGACGCGGAAGATGTGCGTGTCGACCGCGCAGGTCTCCTCGCCGAACGCGACGTTCATCACGACGTTCGCGGTCTTGCGTCCGACGCCGGGCAGCGCCTCGAGCGCCTCGCGGTCGCACGGCACCTCGCCACCATGGTTGGTGATCAGCGCCTCCGACAGGGCGATGACGTTCTTCGCCTTGGTGTTGAACAGCCCGATCGACTTGATGTGATCGCGTAAAGCCTCCTCGCCGAGCGCCACCATCGCGTAAGGGTCGCGGACCTCTTCGAACAGTCGCTTGGTCGCGCGGTTGACGCCGGCATCGGTTGCCTGCGCCGACAGCACCACCGCCACCAGCAGCGTATAGGCGTTCACATACTCGAGATCGCTTCTCGGCTCGGGGTTGATGGCCGCGAGGCGCGCGAAGAATTGCTCGACCTGCGCGGGCGTCATCGTGGACCGGGTCGTCTTCTTCGGGGAACGTCGGGTCTTGAGGCTGGTTTGAGGCATGTCGGGTAACTAGCTTAAGCGCCATGGCCGCCGCACCCTATTTCGATCTCACGCTCCGGCCCAACCGCTCGCTGGACCGCCGTCACGCGCGCTGGCTGGTGCTCGGTGTCGCCGGCTTCATGTTCCTGACCGGCGTGCGGGTGCTGCTGCTCGGCGCCTGGCCGGTGATCCCCTTCCTCGCCATCGACGTCGCGCTGATGGCTTGGGCGTTCCGCGCGAGCTACCGCTCGGGCAACAGCGTCGAGACGGTCCGCCTCACGCAGGACGACCTGATCGTACAGCGCCGCGCGCCCGACGGCCGCGAGCGGCGCATCCGGCTTGAGCCGCTGTGGACCAGCGCCAGGCTCGAGCGGCTGTCGATGAAGCAGAACCGACTATGGCTCGCCGCGCGCGATCGTCGGGTCGCCGTCGGCCAGTTCCTGTCGCCGCAGGAGCGCGAGGAAATCTACGCGGTCATCGACGACGGGCTCGACCGCTTCCGCCGCCACCTGCCGCCGACTCAGAGCCCGAGCACGTCGCGCATCGAGTAGCGGCCGGCCGGCTTGCCGGCGAGCCAGAGCGCGGCGCGCACCGCCCCGCGCGCGAAGATCTCGCGGCTCTCGGCGCGATGGCCGAGTTCGATCCGCTCGCCCTCGGCCGCCAGCACCACCATATGATCGCCCGCCACCGATCCGCCGCGCAAGGACGCAAAGCCGATGTCGCCTGGCTTTCGTGCGCCGGTGATCCCGTCGCGGCCGCGTGCCGAATGCGTCGCGAGGTCGATGCCGCGCCCCTTGGCCGCCGCCTCGCCCAGCAGCAGCGCGGTGCCCGAGGGGGCATCGGCCTTGTGCCGGTGGTGCATCTCGACGATCTCGATGTCCCAGTCGTCGCCCAGCCGCGCCGCCGCCTGCTCGACGAGTGCGGCCAGCAGGTTGACGCCGAGGCTGGTATTCGCGGCCTGGAGTATGGGGATCTGGCGGGCGGCATCGTCGATCGCGGCATGATGCTCGCGCGTCAGCCCCGTCGTGCCGATAACGAGTCCGCGCCCGGCCTCAAGCGCCGCTTCGAGGTTGCCGGCGAGCGCGTCCGGCCGGGTGAAGTCGACGAGCACATCGCTGGCGTGCGCGGCGGCCAGCGTGTTGGCGCAGACGATGAGATTGTCGCCCAGCGGCGTCCCGCAGGCCGGATGTCCGACGCGCTCCGCCGCGCTGCCGAGGCGTGCGCCTTCGGTCTCGCCGATGGCAGCGATGATCGCCTGCCCCATGCGCCCGCCTGCGCCCAGTACGCCGATCCGAGTCATGGCCGCTTCCCCTTATCGTTCTTATG
>JAEZQR010000022.1 GCA_023413015.1 Pseudomonadota bacterium | reverse complement strand
CGCATCGGCCCAGGACTTTTCGGGGGTCACGGGCTCCCGCTTGTTTGCCTTCCTTTCGGCTCTGCCGTTCCGCGGGGGCCTGGCAACGCCCGCGATCCGGCCGCCTTCCGGTCGGCGCTCCGGTTCGCCGCAATCGTTCGTCGCCTTTTCGGGCGCCGCACGGCTCGGCTCGCCGGGGTGGCCATCCCGTCGTCCTTGGCGTTTCCGCCTCGGAGCGCCGCTTCCGGCCACATGGTTAAGCTCTCACGTCCTCCCCGAGTCGCACGAGTCGAAAATCGCGTTAACCCCCTGTGGATAACGAGGATAACGGGGAAAACCGGCCCGTTCCTCGCAAGTTTTCGGAGCCGCTGCCGTCATGTCCTTGCCCCGGCTGAATATTACGCCTCCAAACTCACCTCTCTGTCGGTCATTGGGGTGATTCGCAGCCCGCCCGACGCCGATTCTCTAAGCCGCTCCGAACCTTACGCCCCGCTCTGGACTCGGATTGCAGTTATGGCATCCTCATCGACCCGGCGGGTGGGAGACCCGGCCGGAAATCGCAAAAGCCTGGCAGCCTGTAGTCGGCGTAGCGTTCGCAATTGAGGGGCGAACAATATGACCGTGACCGACGTGACCAAGCTTGAGGCCCTGCTGGGCCAACTGACCGAACTTCAGGACCAGCTCGCCCACCTGCAGGGCGGTGTCGCGGTGCTCCATGTCGATGCCGCCGTCGCCGCGCTGGAGGACCGCATCGGCCGGGCAAAGGCGACGGCCGCTGCCCGAGCTGGCCGGCTGGCGATGCGCTGGCCGTTCAGCGCGCACGAATCTTTCGGCTGGTCCGCGCGTTGAGGGGCTGCCGGTCGACAAGGCAGCGCGCGCGAACGACCTGGCGGCTGGTCCGCCTTGCCGGTGACGAACTCGCCGGAGCCGTGTGCGCAGATGGCTCCGGCGTCCTCTTGCCCCCTCGCTTTCTCGCGTCCGGGGTGGCATGGGCGCGCCATGATCCGCTTACGCTTCCTGCTCGCTGCCCTGCTGGTCGCGGCGCTCCCCCGCCCGGCGCTCGCCTGGGGCGAATATGGCCACCGCACGGTCGCCTCGATCGCCTGGGCCTATCTCACGCCCACGGCCCGCGCCGAGGTCACGCGCCTCCTCGCCAAGGAACGGCTCGCCGAGACGCCGACCTGTCCGTTGAAGACCATCGAGGACGCCAGCTACTGGCCCGACTGCATCCGGGGCCTCGGTGACCGCTTCAACTACAGCTTCCCCTGGCACTATCAGAACCTCAACGTCTGCCAGCCCTTCGACATCAAGAAGAGCTGCCCCGACGGCAACTGCGTCTCGGCGCAGATCGAGCGCCACGCCCGGCTGCTCGCCGACCGCAAGGTGCCCGATCGCGAGAAGCTGCTGTCGCTCGCCTGGCTCGTCCACTTCATGGGCGACATGCACCAGCCGCTCCACGCCGGCGACGCCTCCGACCGCGGCGGCAACAACGTCAAGGCTGCCTACGGCCTCAAGGCGCCCGAGCGGATGAACCTCCACCGCATCTGGGACTCGGACCTCGCCGAGCGCACCCTGTCCGAGCCGCCGGGCGATCCCGCCGGCCTGATCTCGCAGATCACGCCGGAGCAGGCCGCGCAGTGGCGCCAAGGCACGCTGGCCGACTGGATGAAGGAAGCATGGACCGCCTCCGGCCAGTACGCCTACGGCAAGCTCGACGGCGTCAAGATCTGCGAGGCCGCCCCGCAGCAGCGCGTGATGGTCGACGAGCATTACATCGCCGAAACCCGCGAGACCGTGCGCGAGCAGGCCAAGCGCGCCGGCGTGCGGCTGGCGAAGATGTTGAACGAGCTGTACGCCCCGACAAAAGGCTAGGGTTCGGACCTCGGCTCCTCGCGATAGGTTCCCGGAAAAGAGGGAGCGACGCGATGGCCGAGGCCGATCCGCAGTTGAAGCCGCAGGCGAGCGGCGACGTACCCACCAACGTCACGGCGGTGATCGTCGGCGCCGGCATGTCGGGCCTGCTCGCCGGCATCCGGCTCAAGAAGGCCGGCATCGACGACTTCGTGATCCTCGAACGCTCGGCCTCGGTCGGCGGCACCTGGTACGACAACCAATATCCTGGCGCTTCCTGCGACGTACCGAGCCACCTCTACAGCTACAGCTTCGCCCCCAATCCGAACTGGACGCGGGCCTTCGCCCGCCAGCCGGAAATCCTCGCCTATTTCCGCGACATCGCCGAACGCTACGGCCTTGGGTCCCACATCCGCTTCGGCACCGAGGTCGAAGGCGCGACCTTCGATGAGGACGAAGGCCGCTGGCTCGTGCGCGCTGGCGACGGCCGCTGCTGGTCGGGACGCATCTTCATCATCGGCACCGGCCAGCTCAACCGCCCGTGGACGCCCGACATCCCCGGCAAGGACAGCTTCAAGGGCGTGCAGTTTCACTCCGCCCGCTGGCGCCACGACATCGACCTGACCGGCAAGCGCGTCGCCTCGATCGGCAACGGTGCGAGCGCGGTCCAGTATATCCCGGAGATCGCGCCGCTGGCCGAGAAGCTCACCATCTTCCAGCGCTCGGCCAACTGGATCATCCCGCGCCCCGATGCCGAGATCACGCCGAAGCAGCACGCCCGCTACGCCAAGCTGCCGATCATCCCGAAGCTGATCCGCCTGCTGATCTACACGATCAACGAAAGCCGCTGGGGCGCCTTCAAGAAGACCGGCAGCTGGGCGTCGCGCCGGCTTGAGAAGATGGCGCGCGACCAGCTGGAGACGCAGGTCGCCGACCCCAAGCTGCGCGAGGTGCTGACGCCCGACTATCCGATCGGCTGCAAGCGCATCCTGATCACCGACGACTATTATCCGGCCGTCACCCGCCCCAACGTCGAGATCGTGACCGACCCGATCGCGCGCATCCTGCCCGACGGCATCGAGACCCGCTCGGGCCGGCGCGTGCCGCTCGACGTGATCGTCTGGGGCACCGGGTTCGAGACGGCGGGCCTGCTCGCACCGATGGAGATCGTCGGCCGCGGCGGCAAGCGCCTGCACGATGCCTGGGCCAAGGGAGCCGAGGCGCACCGCGGCGTCACCGTCGCGGGCTTCCCCAACATGTTCATCCTCTACGGCCCGAACACCAACCTCGGCCACAACTCGATCATCTTCATGTCCGAACGGCAGATGGACTATGCGATGCAGCTGATCGAGCTGCTGCTGAAGCGCAACCTGCGCTACCTCGACGTCCGGCCGGACGCGCAGGATGCCTACAACCGCGAGCTGCAGGCGAAGCTCGCCACCACCGTCTGGGCGGCGAACTGCGGCAGCTGGTACAAGCACGACGGCAAGATCACCAACAACTGGTCGGGCTCGACGATCGAGTTCTGGCGCCAGATGCGCCGCGCCGATCTCGACGCCTATGAACTGGTCCCGCGCGAGCCGCCGGCCCGCATCACCGCCTGACGCGCAACCTTCGCTGCCGTCCCCGGTTGATGCCAAAGCGTATCAGCCGGAGTAGCATCATGCGTCTCGACGACCTGCGGGGAAGCAGCAACATCGAAAACCAGCGCGGGATGGGCGGTGGCGGCTTCGGCGGCGGCATCGGTGGCCTCCTGCCGCTCCTGTTCATGGGCCGCGGCATGGGCCTCGGCGGGATCGTGCTGGTCGTGGTGCTGCTCTATCTCTTCGGCGGCGGCCTGTTCGGTGGTGGCGGCCAACCGGTCGGCCAGCAGCAGGTCGGTCAGCAGGTCAATCCGGCGCAGACGAACGCCACCGACCAGTTCGTCGCCCGCGTGCTCCAGACCACCGAGCAGACCTGGAGCAAGATCTTCGCGCAGTCCGGCCAGGATTATCCCGAGCCGACGCTGGTGCTTTATTCCGGCACGGGCCAGTCGGGCTGCGGCGTCGCGCAGGCGGCGGTCGGCCCCTTCTACTGCCCGACGGATCAGAAGGTCTATCTCGACACCAGCTTCTTCGACGAACTGTCGCGCCGCTTCGGCGCCCCCGGCGACTTCGCCGAGGCCTATGTCATCGCGCACGAGGTCGGCCATCACGTCCAGACGATCACCGGCATCTCGGACCGCGTGCGCCAGGCCCAGTCGCGCGCCTCGGAGCGCGAGGCCAACGCGCTTCAGGTTCGCATGGAGCTGCAGGCCGACTGCTATGCCGGCCTCTGGGGCCGCGACAACGCCGCCCGGCTCGAGCCCGGCGACGTTCAGGAAGCGATGCGCGCTGCCGAGGCGATCGGCGACGACACGCTCCAGCGTCAGGCGCAGGGCCGCGTCGTGCCCGACAGCTTCACCCACGGCACGTCGGAGCAGCGGATGCGCTGGTTCATGACCGGCTACAATTCGGGTTCGGTCGAGGCGTGCGACACCTTCAACGCCCGGCAGCTGTAAGGCGGACCGCGCCTGCTAGACCGGCAGGCGCGCCCGCGCCCAGCCGCGCGAGGCTTCGGCCTCGGCCTTGCGGTCCCAGTGCGACCGCAGGCTGTCGTCGAGCTTGAGACCGAGCGCCACCGCCAGAAAGCTCTCCATCGCCATCACCGGCTCGCCCACCGCGTAGCAGGCAACGCCGGCCGCCGCGCACAGCAGCACCGCCACCGGATAGAGACGCTCGTAGACAGACACCACGACCCCATCGAGACTCATACTCACCTCCGGCTCCGAAGGTGACGGCGAGGCCCTAACTATCCGTTCACGAATGCAGTTAACGCGTCCGCCAGTAATCGAACGCCTCGCGCTGCACTCGGCGGATGTAGGCGGCGGCCTTGGGCCCCTCCCACTTGCCGGTATAGCCGTCTTGCTGCGGCCGGCCCCCGACCCACCAGCCCTGCCCCGGCAGCCCGTCCGAGGCGCGCACCACCAGCACGGCGAGTTCGGGCTCGCCCCGCCCGCGCGCTGCTTGGTCGACTGTCTCCAGCACCTTGCACAGCGCGCGCATCTTTGGCCGCGAGAAGCTCATGCCCACCGCGTTCAGCACCTGCGCATAGGTCATCGGCTCGCCGGCTCGGGCCGATGCCTGCAGCAATGCTTCGATGTGATCGGGATCGATCATGCCAGCGATGCTGGCAGCGTCGGCTCGCCCTGTCGAGGCCGCTTATTCCAGCCGCAGCGTGTCGTTCTCGATCACCACGCGCCGCAGCCGCTGGAGGTAGCTCATGCCGAGCAACGACACGCCGGTATCGATCTTGGAGACGACCGCCGGCACGTCGCGCACCTCGCGGCCACCGAGCGCCACGCGTTCGAGCCGCACCGGTGCCACCGTCGTCAGCCCGCCCGCCGTCCGCGCCCGCTGCGTGTAGCGTTCGGGCGCGAGCCGCAGGCCCACGCGTGCGGCATCGTCGGGCGTCAGCATCACCGCGCCCGCGCCGGTATCGACCACGAAGCGCACGCCCACGCCGTTCACCAGCCCGTCGACGTAGAAATGTCCGTCCGGCGCGCGCGGCACCACGCCGCTCCGGCCGAGCGCACCGACCGGCGCCGGCG
>JAEZQR010000309.1 GCA_023413015.1 Pseudomonadota bacterium | reverse complement strand
CGCGAACCCTATCTTGGGGGGCCGGGCCTTCGCCGGGATGACGGTGGAAAGGGTGGACTCAGTACCAACCGATCAGGCCTTAGCGCACCTCGACGATCTCGACTTCCTGACCGTTGATGATCGCCGTCTCGCCGACGCCCTTGCCGAGCAGCGCCTTGGCGAGCGGCGAGACGTAGGAGACGCTGCCGTTCGCCGGATCGGCCTCGTCCTCACCGACGATGCGGTAGGTCTGGCGGCGGCCGTCCTCGCGCTCGAAGGTGACGCGGCCGCCGAAGACGAGCGTGGGACTGTTCGGTACCGGCTCGACGAGCTGCGCGCTGGCGCGGCGGGCGGTGTAGTAGCGCAGGTCGCGTGTGGCCCGCGCGATCGCGGTGCGATCCGCCTGCACGCCGCCCTCGGCCTGCGCCTCGGCATAGGCGGCCCGCGCCTTCGCCAGCTCCGCCTCGATCTGGGCCAGCCCTTCGGGGGTCACGAGATTGGGATGCGGCGAGATCGGGCGGTCGGGCAGGTTCGCCGCCGCCGCCTCGAAATCGCTTTCCTTGGTGAACGCTACGCTCATCGTCCGCTGCCCATTACTTGTTATGGGATAGTAACTCGCGATCGGCGCGAAAGGGCGCAAGTTGGCGCCTCGCACCACGCCTTTGCAAACCGTGCCACGCCGGCGAACGGCAGACCCCCAACCGATCGCAAGGACTTTGCTGCTGTATCAGCAACTTAGATCGACATGCCGATCTTGGCACGGCGTTTGCTGATGCCGGAGCAAGAACGCGGATTTCCCGCCGGATCGTTGAAGGAGCCTTGCCATGTTCCGTACGTCGAGCTTCGGTCGCAACCTGATTGCCGCGATCGGTTCGGTCCTTATCGCTAGCACCTGCATGGCGGCCGCGACGGCACCGGCCGTCACGACCTGGGTCGCCTAGCCCTTGGCTTCGGTGCGCCGGGCCGGGATGAGGTGGAGCACGACGACGATCGCGCCGCCGAGGATCAGGCCGAAGATGCCCGACCCGATCGCGCCCACCGCCCATTCGGCGAAGCCTTGCGCGACCGGCATGGCATGGGCCGCCGCCTCGGCCGCGCCGTGGACGAGGTGCGGTATCGCATCTAGACCATATTCCTCCATCCCGTGGAGGACGATGCCGCCGCCGACCCACAGCATCGCGGCGGTGCCGACCGTGCCGAGGACGCCGAGCAGATAGGGCATGCCGCTGACGAGGCCGCGCCCCACGAACTGCCCGAAGCCGCTGCGCGTCCGGCGCACGAGCGCGAGGCCGGCGTCGTCCGCCTTCACGATCAGGGCGACCACGCCGTAGACCAGCGCGGTGATGCCGACGCCGACGACGGCGAGCACGATCGCGCGCGTGGCGAAACCCGCCTCCGCGACCGAGGCGAGCGTGATCGCCATGATCTCGCCCGACAGGATGAAGTCGGTGCGGATCGCGCCGGTCACCTTCTCCTGCTCCAGCTTGTGCGGATCGGCGACGACATCGCCGACCGTGGCATGGTCTTCGTGATGGGCGTTCGGCGTCAGCTTCTCGTAGACCTTCTCCGCGCCTTCGAAGCAGAGATAGGCACCGCCGAGCATCAGGAGCGGCGTGATCGCCCAGGGCGCGAGCAGGCTGAGCACTAGCGCGGCGGGCATCAGGTACAGAAGCTTGTTCTTGAGCGAGCCGACCGCGATCTTGCCGATGATCGGCAGCTCGCGCTCCGCAGCGACACCTACCACGTAGTTGGGCGTGACCGCCGTATCGTCGATCACCACCCCGGCGGCCTTGCCGCTCGCCTTCGCCGCCTGCCCCGCCGCGTCGTCGAGTGAAGCGGCCGCGAGCTTGGCGATGCCGGCGACATCATCGAGAAGGGCGATCAATCCTGTGGCCACGCTGGTTCCTTCGAGTGTTTGCAGCTTCGTTTAGGAGGGGGAACGAGGCGGACGCAACAAGGGCTCGCGGGCGTCTGACCCGCGAGCCCTTCTCAAGCCTTCGCCCGGTGGGCGTCAGGCGTAGGAGAAGCCCTCCTTGTTGACCAGCGTGGTCAGCCGGGCGTTCTCCTCCTTCGACATGCGCTCCCGGATGGTCGGGAAGATCTCCTCCTCCTCCTCACGCGCATGCTCGGCAATGAGGCTGCGGAGCTCGCGAACCTTCGCCCGCCATTCGGGCGAGTCCTTGGGCATGTTCAGCAGCTCGTAGAGGTAGGTCTTGATGTAGCCGTGATCGTGGTTGAGGTGGTCCGCCTCTTCCTTGTGCGCAGCATCGCGCAACGCCGGATAGACGACGTCCTCTTCCTCGATCATGTGCTTGAGCAGCGCGTTCTTGAGATGCGTCAGCAGCATCATGCGCTTGGCGGTCTGGTCGTCGCTCGTCGCCTCGATCTTGTCGAGGACCTTGAGCGCCATCGCATGCTCGGTCTTGAGCGTGTCATACCAGTCGCCGCTCGCGCCGCTCATCGCCTGCATCATGGCCTTGCGGCCGAAATTGGCGGCGAGACCGATCGCGACGCCGGCCGCGACCGCGCCCCACATGCGACCATTGCCCATGCTGCCGTTGCCGCGCATCCGCATGCTGCGGTTACGCCCCATCGATTCATATTGGCGGCCCGACATGCGGCCGCGATCACTGGTGGAATAAGCAGTCGCCATCGCCAATCTCCTTGGTGGAACGGCGAGCCAACCGCCGCACCTGCCCAAGGTTCCGCGCTTTCTCGCAGGGGGTTCATGACGAGCGTCCAACCGTTCGGACTTGGCAACATCGCCGCTTCGCGCGTTCGTTAGGCATGGCCCGTTTCTTCACCAGCGACACGCATTTTGGCGATCACCGGACGCTCAACATCCACAGGCGGCCGTTCGCAAGCGTGGCCGAGATGGACGAGTTGCTGATCGCCCGGTGGAACGAGGCGGTGAGCGCAGATGACGAGGTCTGGCACCTCGGCGACTTCGCGCGGCGCGCGGCGGACGTGCCGGGGCTGCTCGCCCGGCTGAACGGCGCCAAGCATCTGCTGCTCGGCAACAACGACCCACCCGAGATCGCCCGCCTGCCGGGCTGGGCAAGCGTCGGCCACTATGCCGAGCTTGAAGCGGACGGCATCAAGCTCGTGCTGTGCCATTATCCGTTCAGGAGCTGGAACGGGCAGCACAAGGGGGCGATCGACCTGCACGGCCACAGCCACGGGCGGCTGAAACCCCTGCCCCGCCAGCATGACGTCGGCGTCGATGCCCGGGACTTTCGGCCGGTGACGCTGGACGAGATTCGCGGCGTCGCCTGACCCTGCGCCATCGAGGCAACGGAACCAAGCCGCGGCGCCCTCATTGGCAATAGCGAGCAGGCCCACGGCCGGCGCATCCACCACGGAGAGACAGAATGGGAAAACCGGGCAATCCGATCGCCAAGGACGACATGGCGCCGACGACGACCGACGAGATGCCGACGGCCCCCGGGGCCGAACCGACCGAGGCGCCGGAGAGCGAGCATATCGAGAACGAGGGCGAACCACTGGGCAGCAACTTCGCCTGACGCAACCGCGGCGCTAGGCGACCTTAGCTGAAGCGCCTCGCCCGGCGGTAAGCGGGGACGGGAGCCCGGGGGCGGCTGAACAACGCGAACAGCGGCAGCGTGACCGCCAGCGACAACAGCGTCGCGAGCGGGAAGATCATCGTCCAGACGACGAGCAGGGCACAGAGCAGAAGCTCGACGGCGCGCCAGAGGAGAAGCACGGTCAGGCATCCTCCTGATTGGGACGGACCGTGCTCGTGGCCGCATCGGTGTGCGGCTCGTCCGGCGTCGTTTCCTTCTTGGGATCGCCAGGCGCCTTCTGCGGCGCCGCCTTCATGACGTCGGAAGTCTTGCGGGGCGGCTGCATCGGCCCCTTGTCGTCCATCTTCGCCATGACATGCCTCGTTACGCGACCAACGAGACATCAACCGACCGCCTGGGGCGCGGTTCCTCAGCCGAACGCACGGCGCAGGAGATCGCGGGTCGAGGGGTCGAACTCGGCGTCCGCCCCGCCCTTCTCCATCGCCTTGGCCATTTCCTTGCCGAGCTCGACGCCCATCTGGTCGAAGGGATTGATGCCGAGCAGCACGGCGGCGGCGAAGGTACGGTGCTCGTAGAAGGCGAGCAGCGCGCCGAGCGTTTCGGGCGCCAGCCGGTCGAGCAGGATGGTCGAGGACGGGCGGTTGCCGGGGAAGGTCTTGGCGTGTGCCAGCGCCGCGTCGCCGTTCGACAGCGCCAGCGCCTCGTCGAAGCTGCGCCCGCGCATGAGGGCCGCGCCCTGCGCGAAGCAGTTGGCGAGGAGCTGGCGGTGGAAGCTGCCGCCCAGGGCGTGGCCGGGCTCGATGACGGCGAGGAATTCGACCGGCACGAGGTGCGTGCCCTGGTGGAGGAGCTGGAAGACGGCATGCTGGGCGTCGGTGCCGGTGCCGCCCCACGTAATCGGTGTAGTATCGTAAGCGACGGGCTGGCCGTCGCGCGTCACGCGCTTGCCGTTCGACTCCATCTCGAGCTGCTGGAGGTAGCTCGGCAGCAGCCGCAGGCGTTCGTCATAGGCGAACACCGCGCGCGTCTCGGCACCGAGGATCGTGGCGTGCCAGATGTCGAGGGCGGCGGCGAGCACCGGCGCGTTGCGCTCGAACGGCGCCTCGGCGAAGTGGGCGTCCATGGCGGCGGCGCCCTGCAACAGCGCCTCGAACGCCGGCCAGCCGGCGCGCAGCGCGAAGGGCACGCCGACCGCCGACCACAGCGAGTAGCGGCCGCCGACGCTTTCGGCGAAGGGCAGGACGGCTTCGTCGGCGATGCCGAAGTCGCGCGCCTTGGCGGGTGCGGCGGTGACGGCGATGCAGCGCGCGATCGGGTCGTCGATGCCGCCGTCGCGCAGCCAGGCGATCGCACCTTCGGCGTTGGTCATCGTCTCAAGCGTGGTGAAGGTCTTGGAAACGATCACCACGAGCGTGTGCCGGGGATCGAAGCGGGCCATCGCCTCCGCAAGCGCGACGCCATCGATGTTCGCGACCACCGCCACCTCGGGGCCGTCGCCGTTGCGCCCCAACGCATCGAGCAGCAGCGCCGGCCCGAGCGCCGAACCGCCGATGCCGATGTGGAGGACGTGGCGGATGTCCCCGTAGCGGCCCGCGCGCACCGCCTCGACGAGCGCGCGCATCTTCGCGTGATCCGCAATCGGCGACCGCTCGGCGGCATGGGTGGCGGCGCGATTCTCGGTCGGGTTCACGACCTCGCCGGCGAGCAGGCGGCGGCGCCAGCCATCGAGATCGGCCGTGTGTGCGAGATCGGCGAGCAGCTCGACGGCGCGGGCATCGGCGCGCAGCTTGGAAAAGTCGAAATGCAGGCCGACGACATCGAGCGACAGGCGGCGGAGACGGTCGGGATCGGCGTCGAACATTTCGGCGATCGTCCGCGCCGAAAGCGCGTCCGCATGGGCGCCAAGTGCTTGCCACGCCGCGGTATCCGGCAGTCGTCGGTCCATATCCTTCTCCTCGGCTGCGGGGACTCGCTATAGGGCGGCGCGGTTCCACCGGCCATCCTTGACTTGGATACGGGGCACTGCCTAGTGGCGTCGATGACCGATCCCGAGGTACAGAACGCGAAGGCCGATCTCCATGCGGCGCGCGAGGCGCATATCGCGCGCACCGCATCGCTCTACGGCTCGTTCAGGGAGGGCGTGAAGACGATCTCTGGCGCGATCCTGATCGCGCTGGTGCTGCGGTCGTTCGGCTTCGAGCCGTTCAACATCCCGTCGGAATCGATGATGCCCCGCCTGCTGGTGGGCGACTATCTGTTCGTGTCGAAATGGCCCTACGGCTACAGCCGCTACTCCTTCCCGCTGGGGCTGCCGCTGTTCGACGGGCGCGTCCTCGACGGCGAGCCGGAGCGCGGCGAGATCGCAGTGTTCAAGACGCCGGCCGACAACCGCACCGACTTCATCAAGCGCGTGATCGGCCTGCCCGGCGACCTGGTCCAGATGCGCAACGGCGTGCTGCACATCAACGGCCAGCCGGTGCGCCGGGAGCGCATCGCCGACCTCGTGATTCCGATCGCGCCGAACAGCCGCTGCCTCGGCAGCTACACGCGGCCCGACTTCCGGGCGGTCGAGGCCGACGGACGCGCGGTCTGCCGCTATCCCCGCTATCGCGAGACGCTGCCCGGCGGCGTGAGCTACGACGTGCTCGACCAGGTCCCGAACGGCCCCGGCGACAACACCGGCGTCTATGTCGTGCCCGAGGGGCATTACTTCATGATGGGCGACAATCGCGACGATTCCGCCGACAGCCGCTATTCGGTGGCGGAGGACGGCATCGGTTTCGTGCCGCGCGAGAACCTCGTCGGCCGTGCGTCGGTGATGTTCTTCTCGACCGACGGCACCGCCGAGCTGCTCAAGCCCTGGACCTGGTTCTCGGCGGTCCGCTGGGACCGCATCGGCAAGACGTTCAGCGCATGAGCGCGGAGGATTGGGCGGAAAAGGCGCTCGGCCATCGCTTCGGCAACGTGGGCCTTCTCAAGCGCGCGCTGACGCATTCGAGCGCCGGTAAACCGGACTATGAGCGGATCGAATTCCTGGGCGACCGCGTGCTCGGCTTCATCATCGCCGCCTGGCTTTACGAGGATCTGGGCGACGAGGCCGAAGGCAAGCTGTCGCGCCGCTTCGCCGACCTGGTGAGCCGCGAGACCTGCGCCGAGGTGGCGCGCGAGATCGGCGTCGCGCCGCACATCATCCTCGGCAATCAGGCGCGCGGCGACCGGGCGCACCAGTCGGACAATGTGCTTGGCGACGTATGCGAGGCGCTGATCGGCGCCCTCTACCTCGACGGCGGGATCGAGCCGGCGACCGCTTTCGTCCGCCGCGTCTGGGCGCCGCACATGGCGCTCGATGCGCGGGCGCCGAAGCACCCGAAGTCGGCGCTGCAGGAATGGGCCAACGGGCGCGGGCTGAAATCACCGGTATACGAGATCGTCGACCGTTCGGGGCCGCAACATGCGCCGGTGTTCCGCGTTCGGGTGACGGTACGCGGCCAGGACCCGGCCGAGGCCGAGGGATCGAACAAGCAGGAAGCCGAAACGGCGGCGGCGCAGGCGATGCTGGATAGGGTAAGCAAGTGAACGAGCAGACCGAACGCTGCGGCGTGGTGGCGGTGGTCGGTGCGCCGAACGCCGGCAAGTCAACCCTGGTCAATGCGCTGGTCGGCCAGAAGGTGGCGATCGTCAGCCCCAAGGTGCAGACGACGCGCACGCGCCTCATGGGGCTCGCCATCGAGGGTGACACGCAGCTGATGCTCGTCGACACGCCGGGCATCTTTCGCCCGCGCCGGCGGCTCGACCGCGCGATGGTGCAGGCGGCGTGGGAAGGCACGACCGGCGCCGATGTCGTGCTGCTGCTGATCGACGCGCGTGCGGGCCTCACCGAGGAAGTCTCGGCCATCCTCGATGCGATCGCGGCGCGCGAGGAGCCACGGATGCTCGCGCTCAACAAGGTCGATGTCGCGCCCAAGGAAAAGCTGCTGAAGCTTGCGGCCGTCGCCAACGAACGCGTGCCGTTCGCCGAGACCTTCATGATCTCGGCCAAGACCGGCGATGGCGTCGCCGATCTCAAGGCGACGCTGGCGGCGGCGATGCCGGCGGAGCCGTGGCACTTCCCGGCGGATCAGGTGTCCGACGTCACCACCCGCTTGCTGGCGGCCGAGATCACGCGCGAGCAGCTCTACCGCCAGCTCCACGAGGAGTTGCCCTACGCCTCGACGGTCGAGACCGAGAAGTGGGAGGATCGGCGCGACGGATCGGCGGCGATCCACCAGCAGATCTTCGTCGAGCGCGACACCCAGAAGGCGATCGTGCTCGGCAAGGGCGGCCAGCAGATCAAGAAGATCGG
>JAEZQR010000253.1 GCA_023413015.1 Pseudomonadota bacterium | reverse complement strand
CCGCGCGCGCTGGTGACGACGACGCCGAAGCCGGTCGAGATGCTCAAGCGGCTGATCGCGGCGCCGGGAACCGTGGTGACGCGTGGGCGGACGGGGGACAATCCCTACCTGCCGGACGCGTTCGTCGAGGCGATGACGGCGCAATATGCCGGCACGGCGCTGGGGCGGCAGGAGCTCGACGGCGAGCTGATCGAGGATACCGAGGGCGCGCTGTGGACGCGGGGCATGCTGGAGGCGGCGCGGGTGCGGGCGGCGCCGGAGCTGAAGCGCGTGGTGGTGGGGGTCGATCCGCCGGGCTCGGCGTCCGCAGGCGCGGATGCGTGCGGGATCGTGGTGTGCGGGCTGGGCGCCGACGGGCGGGGCTATGTGCTGGCGGATGCGAGCGTGCAGGGGGCGACGCCGGAGCGCTGGGCGCGGGCGGTGGCCGAGGCGGCGGAGGCGTGGGGCGCGAGCCGGGTGGTGGCGGAGGGCAATGTCGGTGGGGCGCTGGTCGAGAATGTGCTGAAGGCGGCGGGGGTGGGCGCGGGGTTGAAGGTCGTGCAGGCGGTGAAGTCCAAGGCGGGGCGGGCCGAGCCGGTGGCGGCGCTCTATACCAGCGGGCAGGTGAGCCATGCGGGCGCGTTCCCGGCCTTGGAGGACGAGATGTGCGCGATGCTCGCCTGCGGCGGCTACGAGGGGGCGGGGCGCTCGCCCGATCGGGCCGACGCGCTGGTATGGGCGCTGAGCGAGCTGATGCTGGGGCGGACGCGGACGGCGCCGCGGGCGTGGGTCGGGTGAGGGCTGTAGCCGGGGCGGCGGCGGTGGTAATATGGGGCGCGGGGCCGACGTGGAGGCGCCCATGGCCTATTTCGACGACGTGAGATCGAGCGGACCTTCGCCGCGCATCGCCTATATCCTGATGATCATCATCGCGGTGGTGGCGATCTTCGCCGGGCTGGCGAGCCCGCACGGCCAGGACAAGCGGGCGCAGATCGCCGCCGACGCGGCCCGGCACCAGATCGCCGCCGCCGACGCGCGGGCAGGATTCGAGCCCGAGAAGCGCTGAGGGGCGTGCCGCGCTACTGCGGGGACGTGCCTGTCGTGGTCGTGGTGGTGGTCGGGGTCGGCGGGGTGACGCCCTCGTTGTTGTCGTTGTCATCGCCGCCGGTGATCGCGACGATCGCGGTGGCGAGCGCCACGGCACCCATCAGGCCGTAGCCGACCTCGGGACTGCCGATGCCCGACGCGCGCGCGGCCGTGGCGCTGGCGGCGGTGCCTTCAGCCGGGGTCATGGTCGTGGTGGTGGTGGTCGTCGACTCAGGCGTCTGCGTCGTCGTGGTGGTCGTCGTGTCCGGCGTTGTGGTCTCCGTTTCCGGAGGCTGCGTCTCGGGGGTCGTGGTCTGCGCGAATGCCACGGTGGAGAACAGAAGCGACGCGATCATCGGGGTTGCAACGAATCTCATGGCACTCTCCCATCGCCACGTTTGGAACAGCCTCGGCTTCAATACCCTGCCTTCGTGAACCCGCCTGGCTGCGCAGGGTGTTAACCAACGCGGCACCGGGTGGGCGGTTCCCGAAGGCGTTGGCCGGGCGGCCCCCTGTCTGGTGCACCCATCATGGAACGACTTCCGTGCGAGCCTGCGGACCTGGCCGGCGCCCGGCGGCAAGGGGCGCCGCAGAGGTCGTGTTTGGGATCGAAGCCGTCAGTCTCGGTCGAGCCGGCGAGCAGGCCCTTGCCTGGCAGCCGGCGTGCGTTGGATCACGAAGGGGAGTGGCTCGCGCTCGCTTCGAGGGAGGCCGTTTGCGTCAGGATGAGCGCTTCCTCCGCCTGAGCGCCGCCATTCGCAGGCGTGCCGGCGTGCGCTTCGCCTGAACGCTCCACGCCTATGAGGCGGCATGCCTGCTCCCGGAGGCGGTCATCGACGACAAGCCGCGGCAGGAAGCGCCGGAACATGGCGCGCACGCCCTCGGCACGGACAATCTGCGGAATCGTCGTGTCCCAGTGCAGGTTCTTCTCGAGCAGCATCGGACCTTCGGCGGTGATCGCGATGTCGAGCCCCAGCAGCGGACTTTCCGGGAAGACCGACGCCGTCCGCTTGCCGAGGGCGAGGGTTTCGGCCCAGAACGGCAACTGGAAGCCGTGCAGCGTTCGACCGGTCGCCGGGTGCGATCCGTAGCGGCTGAGCAAATAGCCGTGGCCTGCCTTGCGGCCGTAGGCGGCCAGAATCCGCCCTGTGTCGATCTCGACCTGCGCCAGCAGGTTGCCGGTGCGGCCGCCGTGGAAATTGTCGGCGAGACCCGCACGGCCGAGCAGCTTCAGGGCGCAGGCGAAGACGACGGGGCCGTCCGACGTCAGCGCGAGGTTGATGCGGACGGTGCACAGGCCGAACGCGCCGCCGATCGCCTCCATGGCCGGATGGTTGCGCAGCAGCGGCTGGACCATCATCCCATAGGCACCGCCGGCGGCCAGGACGCGTTCGGCGAGCGACCGTGCCGCGACCACCTCGCCATCGACGAGCCATCCGTTGCCGGCCCGCGTGGCCGCGATAAGGCCGCGGCCGCCGAAGTCGGCACACGGCTTGACGAACAGCTCGGCCGGCGCTGCCGGATCCGCCAGCAGTTCCTCCGCTTCATCGACCGAATCCACCGTTCGGAATGCCGGGGAAACCGGGTACGCGGCGCGGTCGCGGCCCAGGATCGCGAAGATGGGTGCGAAGGCGATGCCCGCTTCGGCGCAGCGTTCGGAGGTGCGGACCTTGTCGCGCTCCTGCGTCACGTTTCCCGACCGCCAGTTGATGAGCTTCAGCGCTCTGGAAAAGTCCGGATAGAGCTTCATGTAATCGCGCCATCCGCCGACGGGCCGGTTATGGAGGTCGAACATGAAGAAGCTGTCGGGCCCGAAGCCGTGGAGGGCACGGCAGAGCAGGGCCTTGGCCATGATCTCGGGCGCGCGAAGCGGATGCTCGGCAAACACTTCGCGGGCGGCGGCGGCATAGCCGGCCATTCCGCCCTTGCCTGCCGTCTGTTCGTCGGTCATCCGAACCCCCCTTCGGGATGTCAGAGCGTGATGTCGGTGCCGGGCGGCACGGCGTTCCGGCCCTCGTCCGGCTTGCCGCGCCAAGCGGCGACCCGGCGCATCAGGTGCGGGAAGGTGCGCCAAGCCCAGGTCGGGCGGTGCTCCCAGAGCCGCGACCGCTCGAGCGCGGCATTGTGCAGGTTGAAGGCGATCGAGATGCGATCGTCCCCGGCCAGATGCGGCTCGACCCTGTGATGGAGCCAGGATGGGAAGATGACCACCTGCCCCTCGCTCGGCACGAAGCGGCAGGTTCGCGGTGACCTGGAACCGGCAGGGATCAGGCCCGTGCCGCGCTCCTCGAAGATAAGGGCGCCGCCGGCCGCGTCGGCCGGGATGTCGCCCAGTTCGACATAGTAGCAGGCCGACCAGTGCCAGTTGCGGCTCGCGTGGTGGTGCAGCTCGTTGTACCCGCCCGGCGGGTTGACGTTGGCCCAGCCGTTCATCCGCCATGCGCCGAACGGCACGGGCTCTCCGGCACGGCACTGGTTCAACGAAGCCGCCTGCGTGCAGCTTGCCGTCCAGCGCGTCAGCGCCTGAACGGCCGGCTCGGGCCAGGCGGGAAGATCGATCTCGGAATGCCAGCCGTTGCGGTTGGTGCGGACGATGCCGCGACTTTCCCGTTGCCGCTGCCGAATGGCCGCGACGATCTCGGCCTTGCGCCGCTCGGCCTCGGTCCAGCGAAAGACGAGGACCGGTGTAGGAAATATTTCTAGTAAATCAGGAGAGGAAGAAGGTGGAAAACGAGCGGCGTCCGCAATCCATTCAGCCTTCATGGACTCTCCCGTCACACGATGACAGCTTCATCAATATGCCTGATTATTTCCGTCTTTGTTAATATGGACTTTTTATGCGGCCGGTTTCGATGTCTGGCGGCGCCAAATTCCTTCTCCCGGCCGGCTCCAGCTACTTACCGGCCATATTTCGGCGGAGATTTAGGCCTGACCGGAAGGTGAATTCGAGGTCCATTGGCGTGACCAACAGCGGTGCACCGCCGGCTGTAGTAAACACGGGCGGCGCGGAACTAGGACGTTTCATCGGTCAAGCGTTGATGGGATCGACTGAAGCCGATGTCAGCGGGCTGCCGCAATGCCGTGGCGGCGGGTTCTGGCGAAGGGGATCAGCAGGCCTGTCGCCGCGTAGGCCATGACCGCGTAGATCAGTACGGCGGGCTGACGAACGGCGCGCTCGCTTCAGCCGGCTCGGGCCGGCGTCACCAGCGGGGGTGTTTGCTGGTGCTGGACGACCCGCCAGTCTTCATGACCGAGCCGGCGGTAGGTCGAGGTGCAGTGGGCCTGGTAGGTTTGGCCGTCGCGGCGGGCGTCCGCCTTGTAGGCGACGACGATGAGGCCTTCCTGCGGGCGGGCGACCTGACGCTCGGACAGCCGGACCTCGGTCCAGCGCGGCGTGTGGCTGACCGCATCGATCGCCTGTTGGCCGCTCAGCACGAACGGCGGGGCGGGCACGACCATCAGGCAATGGTCGTCGATCGAGGCCCGATAGTGCTCGGGGTCGGCGGTCCACAGGCTTTCCTCGAAAGCCCAGACGCGTTCGTCTTCCATCGTGGCTCTCCCTTCCGCTAGGGCTCGTCAGGATTGCAGGAATGCCAGCAGGTCGCGGTTCAGGCGGT
>JAEZQR010000215.1 GCA_023413015.1 Pseudomonadota bacterium | reverse complement strand
GCCGGTAGAAGCGTTCGAGCACGCGATAACGTTCCGGCGGCTCGGCGGCGTCGAACAGCATCCGGTTGAGCATCCGGTAGAAGCCGCGCTCGCGCCACTTCCGCTCCGAATAGCGGCGCGCGGTGGCGTAGAGATGCGCGGCGTCGAGCTGCTTCAGGTCCGCGATCCGGTCGGCCAGCGCGACCGCATCGGGAAAGCTGTAGCCCGTCGTCGGGTGGAACAGCGCCGCGCGCATGCCGACGCGCGGCACGCCAGGCGTCCCCTCATCCCAGAAGGCCTTGATATCGCCGCCGAGCGCGATCGGCAGCACGCCCTGCTCCTCGCGGATCACACGCTCGATCGTCCATCCATGCGCCGCCGCATAATCCGTGATCCGGCGCCGCAGCGTCTCGGCATCCAGCTCGGGCCCGTCGCTGTAATAGGTGTCCTCGATCAGCAGGGATCGCGGCCCGAACGGCAGCACGTAGACGAAGCGGTAGCCGTCCTGCTGCGCCACGCTCGCATCCATCACCACCGGCTGCGTCAGCCCGTGCGGCGCGGCCAGCTCGACCTCCTGTCCCAGGAACTTCTGCCACCGCAGGTTGAGGTGTGCGCTCGGCGCCGCCCCCCGGCCGTCGATTACGGCGTTGGCGGTCAGCGTCCGCCCGTCGGTCAAGGTCACCCGCGTCGGCGACACCTCGGCGGCGGGCGTCCCCAGCAGCAACCGCTCCGCCGGCACCACCCCGCGCAGCTCGCAGTCGAGCCGCGCCCCCGTGACGCTCGCATAGCCCGTGTCCAGCCGCCGCCGAAACGCCGGGAAGCGGACCGAATAGCCCTTCCAGTGCTTGGTGTAGAGCCGCGCCGTCCAGTCCCGCTGCGGCCTGTGGATGTCGGTGTCGAACGACGACCAGACATGGTTGCCGCCCAGTCGCTCCGCGCCTTCGACGATCGCGACGCGCACCTCCGGCCGCCGCATGGCGAGCCGCAGGGCGATCAGCCCGTTCGCCAACCCGCCGCCGACGAGGATGAGGTCGAAATCGCTCACGCCCAATCCTTAGCCCATCCCCTCCCGCGCGGCGAGGGGAACGCCTATACTCGCGCCATGCTCGCCGAAGCCCTGATCGCCGTCGCGGCCATGATCGCCATCGTGGCGCTGCGCTATCTCGCGGTCTCGGGCTTCTTCGCCTGGCTCACCGGCCGCATCCGTCCCGGTCTCTACGCCGCGCCGCGGATGCGCGCGCAGATGCGCCGCGAGATCGGCTGGTCGCTGCTCGCCGCTGTCATCTACGGCGCGCCGGCCGGCCTCGTCATGTACGCCTGGGCGCAGCACGGCTTGACCGCCATCTACACCGATGCGGGCCGCCACGGCTGGCTGTGGCTGCCGGTCAGCGTCGGGCTCTACCTCTTCATCCACGACAGCTGGTTCTACTGGACGCACCGCGCGATGCACCGGCCGCGCCTGTTCCGCCTCTGCCACGCCGTCCACCACGACAGCCGCCCGCCGACCGCCTGGGCCGCGATGGCGTTCCACCCGATCGAGGCGCTGTCGGGCGCGATCCTCATCCCGGCGCTGACGCTCATCATCCCGATCCATGTCGCCGCCCTCGGGCTGGTGCTCGGTGTCATGACATTCTTCGGCGCCACCAACCACATGGGCTGGGAAATCTTCCCGCGCCGCTGGCTGGGTGGCGGGTTCGGCAAGGCGATGATCACCGCCTCGCACCACCACAGGCACCACACGGACTATCGCTGCAACTACGGCCTCTACTTCCGCTTCTGGGACCGGCTGTGCGATACCGACCGGGGCTTGTCGGGGGACTTGGCACATGGTTCGGACATTGTCCGCCGCGCTCGCGGCGCTGTTGCTGACGGGCGCGTCCGCCGCGCCTGAGCCCGTCACCGTCACCCTCCTGCTCACCGACCTGCGATCGAGCGCCGGCGCGGTCCGCGTCTGCCTCTGGCACGACGGCGCCGGCTTCCCCGACTGCCGCAAGGGCCACGACGTGCGGATGCTCACCGCCCCCGCCGCGCCCGAGGTCCGCCTGACTATCCCCGACCTCGCGCCCGGCACCTACGCCGTCTCCGCGATCCACGACGAGAACGACAACCATCAGCTCGACAAGCGCCTCGGCATCCCCACCGAAGGCGTCGGCTTCAGCCGCAACCCCAAGCTCCGCTTCGGCCCGCCCGCGTTCGACAAGGCCCGCTTCGATGCCACCCGCGAGGCGACGCAGACGATCCGAATGAAGTATTTCCTCTAGACTTGTGCGCGCGCTCGGCGCAGTGTCCGCCCCGTTCCCAGGGGTGCCTCCGGCAGGAGGCTGAGACCGCGCGTATTGCCCGCGCCAAACCCTCCGAACCTGATCCGGTTCGCACCGGCGTAGGAAACGGAACACGCGCCCACACAGCGCCCGAATTCCCGCCGTAGAACCAATTACTTGCGGGAGTTTACTCATGGCCGACATCAACGCGCGCACCGAACTCAAGGTGACGACCGGACCCCTGCCCTCGTCGCGCAAGGTCCATGTGCCCGGCCAGATGCACCCCGACATCCGCGTCGCGATGCGCGAGATCGATCTGGAGCCGACCTCGGGCGAGCCGCCGCTTCGCGTCTACGACGCCTCCGGCCCCTATTCGGACCCGAACGCCCGCATCGACATCATGGCCGGCCTGCCGAAGCTGCGGCAGGCGTGGATCGAGGCGCGCGGCGACGTCGAGCGCTATGACGGCCGCGAGGTTCGCCCGGAGGACAACGGGCTGCGCGGCTTCCACCAGAAGGCCGTCGACGAGTTCCCCAACATCGAGCGCCGCCCCTTGCGCGCCAAGCCCGGCGCGAACGTCACGCAGATGCACTATGCCAAGCGCGGCATCATCACGCCCGAGATGGAATATGTCGCCATCCGCGAGAACCTCGGCCGCGCGAAGGCCGCCGAGGCCCGCGCCCGCGACGGCCAGGACTTCGGCGCCGCCATCCCCGATTACGTCACCCCCGAGTTCGTGCGCGACGAGGTCGCCCGCGGCCGCGCGATCATCCCGGCGAACATCAACCACCCCGAGGCCGAGCCGATGGCGATCGGCCGCAACTTCCTGGTGAAGATCAACGCCAACATCGGCAACTCGGCGGT
>JAEZQR010000199.1 GCA_023413015.1 Pseudomonadota bacterium | reverse complement strand
CCTGCTGATGCAGGCGGCCCGACAGCCGGAGGCCAGCGCGCAGACCCGGCAGAACCTCGCGCTGGCGCTTGCGCTTGCCGGACAGTGGGCGCAGGCGCGCACCGTGGCCGCGCAGGATCTGGAGCCGACGATGGTCGAGATCCGTATCCGGCAATGGGCCGAGTTCGCCGCGAGCGCCGATCCGGCGCTACAGACGGCGAGCCTGCTTCGCGTGACGCCCGTCGCATCGGACTATGGTCGGCCGATTGGACTCGCCTACGTGCCGCCGTCGGAGCGGCTGGTCCAGCAGGCGGCCGCACCCGCCGCACCAGTCGAAGCTATCATGGTCGCAGCGGTTCCGGCGGAAGCCCAGCCGGCGGCGCAGCTCGCGCTGGCCGCAAACGAACTGACGACCGGCGCTGGCACCGCCGACCGCCGAATCCCCGGGAAGCCCGGCACAGTCAGTGCGAGCGCTGCGATGTCGGCCCAATGGGTGGTACAGCTCGGCGCCTACGACCGCGCAGATCTGCTCGAAGCCAACTGGCGTCACATCGCGCAGCGCAATGCTAAACTGCTCGGCGACTATGAGGCGGTGCGGAGCGAGGTGACGATCGGTGATCGGCGTTTCCACCGTCTGGCGATTACCGGCTTCGCCAGCCGCTCGGCGGCCAGCGATCTCTGCGGGGCGCTGCAGGCCAAGGGGCGCGACTGCTTCGTGCGCAGCCTCAACCCGACCGCCGTACAGCTTGCCGATCTCAAGGTGCTATCGCGGACATAGCGGGCGGCGCCTTCGTGGCTGAGCCGGCGCTTACGGCGGCCGCGATCTCCTGCGGGCAGAGCGGCTTCGGGAGTATCGTGACCCCGCGGAAGCGCTCGGGCAGCTCAGCGGCCGTGAAGCCCGTCATGAAGGCGAACGGCTTGTCTTGTTCGGCAAGCACGTCGGCGATCGTGAAGCTTCGTGACCCGCCGAGCTCGACGTCGAGGATCGCGAAGTCGAACTCACCCGCCTGCATCAACTCCATCGCCTCGCTGATGTTGGCGGCCGGCCCGACGACCGCGAACGAGGCCTTTTCGAGCACCTGCGCGATTTGAAGGGCGATCAAAGGCTCGTCCTCGACGACGAGGACCCGGGTGCCTTTGCCGTTGTGAATTGGCGTGGCCGGAATCGAGTACGTCGTTGCGTCGAAATCTGCGGGCGCGGCGTGCACTAGCTGCTTGGCCGGCAGGTTGATCTCGCAGCAAAGTCCCGTCTCGCGCCAGTCGTAATGGACGCTTCCGCCGAGCTGACGGTCCACGCTGGCTTCGATGACGGTCGTTCCGAAGCCCTTGTCCGTAGGTGGTCGGACAGGCGGGCCGCCCTGCTCGCGCCATAGCAGCGTCAGCCGGTCATCGACCTCGGGGTGAAGCGACCAGCGCAGATCGACCGTGCCCCCGCTTGTGGAAAGCGCGCCATATTTGGCGGCGTTGGTCAGCAGCTCGTGCAGCACGAGCGCCACCGATTGCGCAGCAGCGGGCTTCAGCTTGACCGGTGGGCCTTCGACGCGGATGCGCCCGACATGCTGGACGAAGGGGGCGATCTCCTCATTGACGAGCGTCGTCAGCTCCGCGCCTTCCCACCGCGACGCGGCTAGGAGGCTATGGGCGCGCCCCAATGCCTGGATGCGCCCGCTCACGGCCTCCACGAACTCTTCGATATCCGGCGCTCGCGTGAGCTGGAGGACCGACTGGACGACGGTCAGCAGGTTCTTGGCGCGGTGGTCGACCTCGCGCATCAGCAGGTGCTCGCGTTCCTGCGCCTGCCGTCGCTCGGTCACGTCGCGGACGATGCCGACCATGCGTGTGGCGCGCCCGCTTTCGTCGCGGACGATGCCGCCATCGGCGTGCAGCCAGCAGATGCGTCCGTTGTCCGGCCGGATGATCCTGAATTCGCTTCTGAAGGTCTCGCCACTGGTGAGCGCGGCATCGACATCGGCCCGGAAACGGTTCGCATCCTCCGGCAGGACGAGCTTAAGGACGTTCGAATAGCTGGGCGTGACGTCGCGCCCTTGACCGAGGAGCTCGAAGCAGCCGCCCGAGGCGCTGCCTTCCCCGGTCAGCAGGTTCCAGTCGAAGCTGCCGACGCCGGCCAGATCTTGCGCGAGCCGCAGGCTCTGCTCGCTCACCTCGAGCGCGTGCCGACTCTTCAGATGCTCCTCGGCCAGCGCGACATAGGCGGTCACCGAGCGGAGGAACACCAGTTCCTCAGTATCGAACCGGCTGCTCCAGCGGCGGCCGTAGCCGAAGGTGCCCGTGACGCGATCGTCGATCATAAGCGGTATGCAAACGAAGCTGCCCAGCCCGATGTTACGGGCGAACTCAGCCGCCGGATCATCGGTGTCCTGCACATCCTCGACGTACAGCTGGCGGCGTTCGCTGGCAGCGCGGCCGGAGAGGCCTTCGTTCAGCCGCAGCCGTTCGATCGAAGCGGCTTCGCTTACCGTCATTCCGCGACAGGCGACCAGCACGAGCTCGTCGTTCTGCAATTCGTGGTGGACGGCGGCGTCGATCCTCAGGTCTGCGGCAAAGAGATCATAGACCTGGTCGCAGACCGGCCGGCCGCCGTCGCCGTTGATCAGGATGCCGGCGGCGCGCGCCAGCAGCCCCAGCCAATCGAGGCATCGTGCCGTCTCTTCGTCCCAAGCCTCGAGAGGGTCGCCCATCGCCCATCGCCTCGCTGCCGCCCGCTCGGAACGTTACGCCTGTGTCCTGAAGTGCTGAACGCACGACTCTCGACACAGTGCCGTATAACTACGGTAGCGAGGTTAAGGCTCCACGATATCGCCGCCCTTGACCGTCATCGTCACGCGCCCCTGCACCGGCAGGCCATCGAACGGCGTGTTGTCGGACGAGGCGCGGAGACTGTCGGCGTCGATGCGCCAAGGGGCGTCGGGATCGAATAGTATGAGGTCGGCGGGCTCTCCGGGGGCGAGGCGACCGCCGGGGACGCCGAACAGTTTCGCGGGGTTGGCGGTGAGGCGGGCGAGCAAGGCGGGCAGCGAGAGGCGGCCGTCGCGCACGAGGCCCAGCGACAGCGCGAGCAGCGTCTCGGCGCCGACCATTCCGGGCTCGGCGTCGGCGAAGGGGAGGCGCTTGTCCTCCTGCGTACGGGGGTCATGCCCCGAGGCGATCACGTCGATCGTGCCGTCGACGAGGCCGTCGAGCACCGCCTGCCGGTCGGCCTCGCTGCGCAGCGGCGGCGAGAGCCGCGCGAAGGTGCGGTAACCAACCGTCGCATGGTCGCTGAGCAGCATGTGCGCGGGCGTGACGCCGCAGGTGACGCGAACGCCGCGCGCCTTGGCGCGGCGGACGATGTCGATGCTCTCGGCGGTGGTGACCTGCCGGACATGCAGCCGGCAGCCGGTCGCCTCGGCCAAGCGCACGTCGCGCGCGACCGCTAGAGCCTCCGCGAAGGCGGGGGCGGAGGGCAGGCCCAGACGGGTCGCATATTCGCCCGCCGTCGCCGCGGCGTCGCCGGCGACCGAAGCGTCCTCGGCATGGCTGACGATCACGAGGTCGAAGGCGGTGGCGTACTGCATCAGGCGATACATGACGCCGCTGTCGCCGATCCAGCGCCGCCCTGTGGCGACGCCGACCGCGCCGGCGATCTGCATCAGGCCGATCTCCGCCAGCTCGGTGCCCTCGAGCCCGCGCGTCGCGGCGGCGAGCGGGTGGACCCAGACGTGCGGCTTGCCGATGCGCTGGGCGCGTTCGACCAGCGCCGGATCGTCGAGCGGCGGCGACTGGTCGGGCATCAGCAGCACGCGCGTGATGCCGCCGGCAAGGCACGCCGCCGCGTCGGCCTTCAACACGCCGGCGTCGATCAGGCCGGGGGCAAGGACGCGGCCCTTGCCGTCGATGACCTGCGCCCCTTCGGGCACCGGGCCGTCGAGTGCCGCGATCTCGCGGTCACGCAAGATCAGCGTGCCGGTGCGGTCGAGCCCGGTCGCAGGATCGATCAGGCGAACGTTGGTGAAGGCGATCACGCTCATGCCCAGCCCGGCTCCCTTATTGGTCGGGCTGTTCATGCCCAGCCCTCCATGCCGCGGCGTCGTCGCGTCAGCACGTCGAGGCAGGCCATGCGCACGGCGACCCCCATTTCGACCTGCTCGGTGATCGCCGAGCGGCTGATATCGTCAGCGACCGCAGTGTCGATCTCGACGCCGCGGTTCATCGGGCCGGGGTGCATCACCAGCACGTCCGGCTTGGCGGCGGCGAGGCGTTCCTGGGTGAGGCCGTAGAAGCGGAAATATTCGCGCGTCGACGGGACATAGGCGCCCGACATGCGCTCGCGCTGGAGGCGGAGCATCATCACCACGTCGGCGCCGTCGAGGCCCTTGTCCATGTCGGTGTAGACATCGACGCCGAGGCGGTCGACGTCCGCGCCGAGGAGCGTCGGCGGCGCGACCGCGCGCACCTTGGCGCCGAGCGCGCCCAAGAGCTGGAAGTTCGAGCGGGCGACGCGGCTGTGCAGGATGTCGCCGCAGATCGCGACCGTCAGCCCGGCGATGCGGCCCTTGCGGCGGCGGATGGTGAGCGCGTCCAGGAGCGCCTGCGTTGGATGCTCGTGGCGGCCGTCGCCGGCGTTGAGCACCGGGCAGTCGACCTTCTCGGCGATGAGCTGCACCGCGCCCGACGCGTCGTGCCGGATGACGATCACGTCGGGATGCATCGAGTTGAGCGTGAGCGCGGTGTCGAGCAGCGTCTCGCCCTTCTTCACCGACGAGGCGGCGACCGTCATGTTGACGACATCCGCGCCCAGGCGCTTGCCGGCGATCTCAAACGACAGCAGCGTGCGCGTCGAGTTCTCGAAGAAGGCGTTGATCTGGGTGAGCCCGGCGAGCCGGTTGTCGCGCTTGGCGGGCAGGCGGTTGAACTCCACCCAGCGCTCCGCCTCGTCGAGGAGATATTCGATCTCCCACGGCTGAAGGCCTTCGATGCCGAGCAGATGCCGGTGCGGGAACGGGTGGACGCCGTCTAGCTTCGCGCGAGTCATTAAAGCCGCTGTCTAGCGGGCTCCGGGCAGATAGGCCAGAGCGTCGATCGCGCCCTGCAGGATATGGGCGGCGGCGAGCTTGTCGACGCGCTCGGCGCGCTTGGCGCGGCTGAGGTCGGCGTCGATCATCGCGCGCTCGACCGCTTGCGTCGACCAACGCTCGTCCCACAGCAGGATGGGAAGCCCGAGCGGGACGACGTTGCGGGCGAAGGCGCGGGTGGATTGGGTGCGAGGGGAATCGCTGCCGTCCATGCTGAGCGGCAGGCCGATGACGAGGCCCTTCACGCCTTCCTTGGCGACGAAGCGCTTCAGCTCCTCGAAGTCGGCGGTGAACTTGGTGCGGCGGATCGTGTCGGCGGGCGAGGCGAAGGACCAGCCGGCGTCGCACAGCGCGAGCCCGATCGTCTTGGTGCCGACGTCGAGGCCGGCGAGGCGGCCGCCGTGGGGCAGCGCCTCGGCGAAGGCGGCGGTGTCGGTGGTGATCACCGCTGGCTGCCCTGCGCTGCCTGCCAGCCGTTCAGTCGCGCTTCGGCGTCGGCGCGGAGGTTCGCCCAGAACAGCGGATAGTCGTAGACGTGATAGTTGTTGCCGGGCAGCACGAACTTGCCGAAGCCCTCCGGCGGCTCGCCGATCAGCAGGAAGCCGCGCTCGTCACAGCGCGCGCCGACCCGTCCCGGTTCGAGCTTGGCCGAAGTCAGGCTGCCGTTCGGCACGAGCGAACCCATGTTCGCCGACGCCGGCGCATCGCCGGGGCGGCCGAGCAGCGGGTTGGTGCAGACCATCGGCGTGCCCTTGCGCGGGCGGCCGGTATAGCCGGGCGTCGCATCATAGACATCCGTCACCTGCTTGGGCTCCGCCGGTTCGGCGAAGCTCTGCCAGCTCAGGATGCAGCCCGGTTCGCCGGCGGCGGTGCAGGCGGGCAGGCCGAGCGCGGGAATGTCGGCGGTGGTCGAGACCGGCCAGCCGACGACATAGGCGGCGACCACGCGCCTGGCGATTGGCTGGCCGGCGATGCGTTCGCGCAGCAGGCGCAGCAGGTGGAGCGAGCCCTGGCTGTGCCCGGCAAGGATGATCGGCCGGTCGGCGGGCACGCTGTCGACGAAGCTGTCGAAGGCGCGCCGCACGTCGGCATAGGCGAAGTCGAGCGCCTGCTGCGCATCGGCCGCGCTGGTCAGGAACGCACCGAACGTCGCCTGCCGGTAGCGCGGCGACCAGACCTCGGCGATGCCGTTGAACACCGTCGCCTGGCTGCGCAGGAAGATCGCGAGTCGCTCGTTGGTGGCGGCGTCGTCGAGCGGTGCGTTCCAGCGGTCGCGGCTGAGATAGGCGGTGGGCGTGATGTAGAAGACGGCGGCCCATGGCTTCGGCGCGGCGGCATAGCCTTCGGGCGCCCAGCGCGCCGGATTGTCCGGCAGCGCCGGGTGCGCGAGCCAGCCGTCGACCTTGCCGTAGAGCGGGTCGGGCGCCTTCGCGCTCTGTTCGAACGACACGCTCGGCACCATCGCGGCGCGCATGATCTGCGTGCCGAAGATGCGGTAGGCGAACGCCGCGGCGATCACCAGCATCGTGATGATCGCGATAACCCACAGGAAACGACGTGCCGCCATGCTTGCCTCCGATTGCGCGCGGCGCATAGCATGGGGCGCGGGCAGGGAGAACCTTGATGACTAAGCGGTTTCTGATCGGTTGCGCAGCGCTGGCGCTTGCGGCGTGCACGGCGGGCGGGGGCGGGGAAGCCTCGGCACCGGTCTATGACGTGGTGATCAAGGGCGGCACCATCTACGACGGCTCGGGCGGGGCGCCCGTCGTCGGTGACGTGGCGATCGAGGGCGACCGGGTCGTCGCGGTCGGCGGTACGGCACGCGGCGAGCGCGAGATCGACGCGCGCGGCCTCGCAGTGGCACCAGGCTTCATCAACATGCTGAGCTGGGCGACTCAGTCGCTGATCGCCGATGGCCGGGGGCAGAGCGATATCCGCCAGGGCGTCACGCTCGAGGTGATGGGCGAGGGCAGCTCGATGGGGCCGCTCAACCCGGAGATGAAGCGCCT
>JAEZQR010000179.1 GCA_023413015.1 Pseudomonadota bacterium | reverse complement strand
ACGGTGAGCGCCGGCTGCGCCAGCGGACGCGGGCGCTGCCGCGGGCCGCGCGGCTCGGCCTTGCCGGCCGGCGCACCCGCGATCGTGCCGGTTACGCTGCGGAAGAAGTCCGGGAAGGAGATATAGGCGCCGGTGAACGACAGCACCGCCAGCGGGATCGCGATCCAGATGCCGACCTGATGGTGCAGATTGCCGCTGAACAGCGGACCGCGGCGCCAACGGAAACCACGCAGCGCACTGCCGATCGTCGGCCACCACAGCCAGATGCCGGTGAGGCACGAGGCGAACATCGCCCAGCCCAGCCAGCCGACGATCTTACGGCCGATGCCGGGCACCATCAGGCTGCCGTGGAAGACATGGAGCGTGCGCAGCACGCCGTCGCTCGGGTCGGCGTGATCGACCACGGCGGCCGTCGCCGGATCGAGCCAGACTTGGTGACGCGGCGGCGGTCCCGGGCGCTGGCCGGCCTCTCCCGTCGATGCCGTCACCACCACCGGCCGGCCGGCTCCACTCGGGAGCTCGATCGAGGCGATTCGGTCGCCGGGTTCGAGCACGGTACGCGCCGCGGCGACATAGGCGGACGGCGGCAGCGACGCCGGCGCCTCGGAGACGCGGTAGCGCTGCGGATTGGCGATGCCGTCGGTCCACTCGTCCCAGACGAGCAGCGACCCCGACGCGCTCAGCGGGACCAGCACCAGAAACAGCAGCAGCCCGATCCACTTATGGATCTGGAACCACAGCTTACGCCCTATCGCCCGCTTCGCCATTTCCGCCTCGCTCCGTTTCGCGCTTGCACTCTGCAATTGATAACGATTATCAACTGCACGAATCGCGAATGGCTCGCAATAGCAAACGGGGACCTAAAGGTGAAGCAGACGCAATCGGGTATCTCGGCCGCCGCACGTTCGACGGCCTATGCGGCACTGATCGGCGCGACCTCGCTGTCGCTGGCGCCCCAAGCCATTGCCGCCGAGGCTGAAGCCCCGACCGCCGGGGTCGAGCTGGCCATGATGGATAGCGCGGATCAGATCGTCGTCACCGGTCAGCGCGACCGCCTCAACAGCCTGAACTCGCGCCTCGGCGACATCCGCGAGGCGCCGCAGTCGATCAGCGTCATCCCGCGCGAGGTGATTGAGCAGCAGTCGGCGACCACGCTGCGCGACGTGCTGCGCAACGTCTCCGGCATCAGCCTCGCCGCCGGCGAGGGCGGCGTGCCCGCCGGCGATAACCTCACCTTGCGCGGCTTCTCGGCCCGCACCGACATCTTCATCGACGGCATCCGCGATTTCGGCAGCTACACGCGCGACACCTTCAACATCGAGCAGGTCGAGGTGGTGAAGGGTCCCGCCTCCGCGCAGACCGGGCGCGGCTCGACCGGCGGCTACATCAATCTCATCAGCAAGCAGCCGCAGCTCGAAAGCTTCGTCGGCGGCACGCTCGGCGTCGGCTCGCCCGAATATTGGCGCCTGACCGGCGACATCAACGTCGGCGCGGACGATCTGGGGATCGAGGGCGCGGCGTTACGGCTCAACCTGCTGTACCACGATGTCGATACGCCGGGGCGCGACCATGTCGGAACGCAGCGCTGGGGCATCGCACCATCGGTCGCGCTCGGCCTCGGCACGTCGACCCGCGCCATCCTCAGCTACCTGCGGCTCGATCAGGACAATGTGCCCGATTACGGCATTCCCTTCGTGCCTGCGACCAACGTGCCGCTGGTGCCCTATGCCGAGCGCCCGGCGCCGGTCGACTTCAGCAACTATTACGGCGTGCTCGCCCGCGACCATGAGGATACGCTGACCAACGTCGCCACCTTCGCGCTCGAGCATGATCTGTCCGATCAGGTGCGGGTCTCGAACGTCACCCGCTACGGCCATTCGCGGCGCGACTCGATCTACTCGTCGCCACGCTTCCTCAACACGACCTCGACGTTGATCCGCGCGCAGCCGCAGTCGCGCGACACGGTCGACGAGATCCTGCTCAACCAGAGCAACATCTTCGCCGCCTTCGCGACCGGTGGCCTCGCGCATGATCTGATCGGCGGGTTCGAGATCGCGCGCGAGAAGAGCCGCAACCGGGCGCGCACCGTGACCGAGGCGACGCCGACCGACCTGTTCAATCCCGATCCGAAGCGTCCCTATGCCGGCACCGTTACGCCGGGCGCCACCGCGCATGCCAAGGCCGACAGCCTCGCCGTCTATCTGTTCGATACGGTGACGCTGTCGGACCAGTGGCTGGTGAGCGGCGGCATCCGCCTCGAACGCTTCGAGGCCGACTACACGCCGCTTCCGCCGACGCCCGCGCTTGGCCGTACCGACGACATCTTCTCCTGGCGGGCGGGCGTCACCTACAAGCCGCTGCCATCGCTCAGCCTCTACGTCGGCGCCGGCAGCTCGGCCAACCCGTCGTTCGAGGGACTGACCTCCTCGACCGTCACGGCGGCGCAGGCCGCGCTCGAGCCGGAGAAGAGCCGCACCTACGAGGTCGGCGCCAAATGGGACGGGCTGAAGGGTCGGCTGCTGCTGACCGGTGCGCTGTTCCGCATCGACAAAACCAACGCCCGCACGCCGGGCCTGCCCGGCGAACCGGATCTGGTGCTGGCCGGCGAGCAGCGCGTCGACGGTATCGAGTTCGGTGCGACCGGCCGCCTCGCGCGCAACTGGGAGCTGGTCGCCGCCTATACCTACCTCGACAGCAAGATCCGCGAATCGAACACACCGGCCGAAGTCGGCAAGCACCTGCTCAACACGCCCGCGCACACGTTCAGCCTATGGTCGACCTACAAGCTGCCGGTGGACCTGGAGCTCGGCGGCGGCGTGCGCTACGTCGGCAGTCGCTTCACCAGCAACGCCAACACCCGCGAGGTGGGCGATTACTGGCTCGCCGACGCCACGATCGCCTACGACCTGAGCGAGACGGCGTCGCTGCGGCTCAACGTCTTCAACATCTTCGACGAGAAGTTCATCGATCAGCTGAGCGCCGGCCACTTCGTGCCGGGACAGGCGCGATCGGCAGTGGCGACGCTCGCCTTCCGCTTCTAGGATCGGGCACGATGCTGCTGCAGATTCCCGAGGTCCTGACACCGGAGCAGGTCGCGCATGCCCGCGACCTGCTGGCGGCCGCGGCATGGCAGGACGGGCGCGCGACCGCCGGCCACCAGTCGGCGCTCGCCAAGCGCAACGAGCAGCTGCCGCAGGACAGTGCCGCCGCGCGCGAGCTCGGTGCGACGATCGTCGATGCCCTGCAGCGCAACGCGCTGTTCATGTCGGCGGCGCTGCCCAAGGCCATCTACCCGCCGCTGTTCAACCGCTATGCGGCATCGGCAGGCCACGCCTTCGACAATCATGTCGACAACGCGATCCGCTCGCTGACCGACGGCTCGGCGCGGCTGCGCACCGACCTGTCGGCGACCCTGTTCCTCGCCGATCCCGACAGCTACGACGGCGGCGAGCTGGTGATCGAGGACACCTACGGCGCCCACAGCGTCAAGCTGCCCGCCGGCGAGATGATCCTCTATCCCGCCACCAGCCTGCACCGCGTCGAGCCGGTGACACGCGGCGTGCGGCTCGCCTCCTTCTTCTGGATGCAGAGCCTCGTCCGCGACGACGGCCAGCGGCGCCTGCTGTTCGACATGGACATGGCGATCCGCCGTCTGGCGACCCGTGTCGGCGACGGCGACGAGAGCGTCGTCGCGCTTACCGGCAGCTATCACAACCTGCTGCGCCGCTGGGCCGAACTCTGACGCGCCCCTGTCCGGGCCCGCATCGGAAACCGGCTTGGCGAACATGCTATCGGGTGGATGAGCAGGAGCCATCGCGACAAAGGCGATACGCTCGTGTAAAGCTTTCCCAGGGGCTCGGGGGAGTTTCGGCGTGCCGATCAGATTGCTCGTCTTGGGGCTGATGAACCTGCTGCTCGCCGCGACCGCCGCCCGCGCCGAGCCGGCGCCGATCGATCTCACCCGCCGCTTCTGCTTCGCCGTGACCGAAGTCGCGCATGCAAAACCACCCGCGTTCGGCTGCGCCGGCGCGCCCGAGGGCTATGAGAGCCGGCGGCTCTGGCTGCGCGCCGACCTCAATGCGGCCGACAGCGCCCGCGGCGCCGCGCTCGTCGTCCACCAGAGCCGGTTCGACCGGCTGGCAGTCAGCTTCGCCTATGCCGACGGCACAACGGTCGACCGCGTCGTCCATGCCGGCGCTTACCGCGACTTCTGGCGGGTCGGCGGCAATCTGGTCTTCGAAGCCCCGCCCCGCGCCGCGCGCCTCACCTCGGTCACGCTCGCCTTCGACCGGCTGGCGTCGGTCGGCCTCCTCCGTGCCCGGCTCCTGCCGCCGGATATCCAGGGCCGCGACGCCACGATCGCAGCCGCGCTGGTGGGCGGCGCGCTTACGTTGCTGGCACTCAGCGTGATCTACAACCTCGCGCTCTTCGTTGCGTCGCGGCGCTACTTCGTCGCCTGGCATGCGGCGTGGGTGGGGAGCGTCCTCGTCTGGGGCCTCATCTGGTCGCAGCTCGCCTATGTCGCCGTGCCAGGGATCGCCGGCACCTGGGCTTCGAAGATCTGCACGATCCTGTCCGCGCTGGCGGTCGCGTTCGCGACGCTCTGCGCCGCCACGTCCTTCGAACCCGGAACGCTGCCGCGCTGGGCCCGGCGCGGGCTCGGCGCCCTGGCTGTAATCGGCACCGGACTCGGCGTCGCCGTGGCGCTGGCCGGGCATGATGTCGTCATGCAGATCGCCCCGGCGCTCAGCGCAGCGATCCTGTCGACCCTCGTCGCCGTCGTGGCCGCCATCGCCTGGAGCTGGCGGCGCGGCAGCCGTGCCGCGCGCGACTTCGCGCTCGCTTGGTCGCTGCCGATGGCGGTCCTCGCCCTGACCGAATTCGTCGACCTGGGCTCGCGCCTGTTCGGCGGTGGATCGCAGTTCGCCGTGCTTCTCGCCTCGGCCGGGCAAACGATCTGGCTGTCGGTGGCGACGACGCTGCGGCTGGCGGCGCTTCGGGCCGAGCGTGACGCCGCCCGGGCCGCGCAGGCCGAGCTTCGCGAGCTCGCGATCCGCGACCCGCTCACTGGCCTGCTCAACCGCCGCGGCTTCGTGGCGTTCGCACAACGCATGATGTCGGCGCCGGCACCCCAAGGCGGCTTCAACCTGCTGCTGCTCGACGTCGATCACTTCAAGTCGATCAACGACCGCTATGGGCACGATCAGGGCGACCGCGCGCTGCAGGGGATCGCGGCACGCCTGCAGGACGCGGGCGGCGAGGACATCATCATCGGCCGCCTGGGCGGCGAGGAGTTTGGCATCGGAATCGCCGCCGGCGCGGCGGGAACGGCAGCCGCGCTCGCCGAGCGGCTGCGCGCCGCCGTCGCCGAGCACCACCTGCGCGACGTTGCGGCCGACGATCTCGCCGTCACGATCAGCATCGGCGTGGCGGCAGCCGAGCCCGGCGAGGAGTTCGAAGCCCTGTACCGCCGCGCCGACCAGGCGCTGTACCGCGCCAAGCGCGCCGGCCGCGACCGCGTCGCCATCGCCGCTACCTTGTCCACCCGTCAGGAAACCGCCGCCGTCGCCTGAGCCGCCCGAACGGCCGCTTCCGTTCGATCACGGCAGCCACCCGGCCTCCGCAACGAAAAAGCCCCGCCGGTTTCCCGGCGGGGCCTTTCGGTTGGCCAGAACCTGAGGCTTACGCCTCGGGCTGGACTTCCGCGAGCGGGCTCTGCGGGCTGGCGAGCTCGGCGGGCATATCGATCTCCTGCGAGATCGCACGCTCGCGCTGCGAGGCACGTAGCGCCGCGTCGCGGGCATTGGCGGTGACGCGCATGCGGTTCATCGCGGCACCCGTACCGGCCGGGATCAGGCGACCCACGATCACGTTCTCCTTGAGGCCGTTCAGGGTGTCGATCTTGCCCTGGACCGCCGCCTCGGTGAGGACGCGGGTGGTCTCCTGGAACGACGCCGCCGAGATGAACGAGCGGGTCTGGAGCGACGCCTTGGTGATGCCGAGGAGGATCGGCTTGCCCTCGGCGGGCTCGCCCTTCTCTGCCAGCACCTTGGCGTTGACCTCGTCCATCTCCTCGCGGTCGACCTGTTCGCCGACGAGCAGCGTCGTGTCGCCCGACTTGGTGATCTCGACCTTCTGCAGCATCTGGCGAACGATCACCTCGATGTGCTTGTCGTTGATCTTCACGCCCTGCAGTCGATAGACCTCCTGGATCTCCGCCACGAGATACTCCGCGAGCGGCTCGATGCCGAGCACGTCGAGGATATCGTGCGGATCCGGGTTGCCGTCGATCAGATAGTCGCCACGCTTGATGAAGTCGCCTTCCTGCACGGTGACGTGCCGGCCCTTCGGCACCATGTACTCGACCGGATCCGAGCCGTCCTCCGGGCGGAGGATGATGCGGCGCTTGGTCTTGTAGTCCTTGCCGAACTCGACGCGGCCGTCGACGCGCGCGATGACCGCGTTGTCCTTCGGCTTGCGCGCCTCGAACAGCTCGGCGACGCGCGGCAGACCGCCGGTGATGTCGCGGGTCTTGGCCGCCTCGCGCGGGATACGCGCGAGCACGTCGCCGGCATGCACCCTGTCGCCCTCGTTGACCGAAAGGATCGAGTCCACCGACAGCAGGTAGCGGCCGGCCTCGCCCGAGCTCTCGTCGAGAAGGGTAATACGCGGCTTCAGGTCCGCATATTCCTTCTTCGCGCCCGAGCGGAAGTCGACGACCACCTTGTTGGTGATGCCGGTCGCTTCGTCGACGTTCTCGGCGAGCGACACGTTCTCGATGAGGTCCTGGTACTTAATCGTACCCGACTTATCGGCGATGATCGGCAGCGTGTACGGATCCCACTCGGCCAGACGGTCGCCCTTCGACACGGCGGCGCCATCGAGATGGAGCAGCGTCGCGCCGTAGGGGATGCGGTGCACCGAGCGCTCGCGACCGTCCATGTCGACGATCGCCAGCTCACCGTTGCGGCTCATCGCGATGATGCGGCCGCGGCTGTCCTGCAGTGTCGCCATGTCCTTGTAGCGGACCGTGCCGTCGACCGGCGATTCGAGCGTCGACTGCTCGCTCACCTGCGCCGCGCCACCGATGTGGAACGTACGCATCGTGAGCTGCGTGCCGGGCTCGCCGATCGACTGGGCGGCGATGACGCCCACGGCCTCGCCGGCGTTGACCGGCGTACCGCGCGCGAGGTCGCGGCCGTAGCACTTCGAGCAGACACCCTGACGCGTTTCGCAGACCAGCGGCGAACGGATGCGCACATCCTGCACCGCCGCCTTCTCGATGACCGCGACTTCGGCCTCCGAGAGCAGCGTCTGCGCCGGGATGATGATCTCGTTCGTCTTCGGATCGACGATGTCCTCCGCCGTGGTGCGGCCGAGGATGCGCTCGCCGAGCGACACGATGGTCGAGCCGCCCTCGACGATCGCCGTCATCTTCAGGAACTTCTCGGTGCCGCAATCCTCCTCGATCACGACACAGTCCTGGGACACGTCGACCAGACGGCGGGTCAGGTAGCCCGAGTTCGCCGTCTTGAGCGCGGTGTCGGCCAGACCCTTGCGGGCGCCGTGCGTCGAGTTGAAGTACTCGAGAACGGTGAGGCCTTCCTTGAAGTTCGAGATGATCGGCGTCTCGATGATCTCGCCCGACGGCTTGGCCATGAGGCCGCGCATACCGGCGAGCTGCTTCATCTGGGCCTGCGAACCGCGGGCGCCCGAGTGAGCCATCATGTAGATCGAGTTGATCTGCTTCTCGCGGCCGTTCTCGTCGATCTTCACCGAGCTGATCTGCTTCATCATCGCGTCGGCGACACGGTCACCGCAACGCGCCCAGGCGTCGACGACCTTGTTGTACTTCTCGCCCTGCGTGATGAGGCCGTCCTGATACTGCTGCTCGTAGTCCTTCACGAGCGCGCGGGTCTCCTCGACCATCGGCTCCTTCTCGGCCGGGATCACCATGTCGTCCTTGCCGAACGAGATGCCCGCCGCGAAGGCGTGACGGAAGCCCAATGCCATGATCGCGTCGGCGAACAGCACCGTCTCCTTCTGGCCGGTGTGGCGGTAGACGGTGTCGATGACGTCGCCGATCTCCTTCTTGGTGAGGAGGCGGTTGATCGTCTCGAACGGCACCTTGTGCGACTTCGGCAGCGTCTCGCCGAGCAGCATGCGGCCCGGCGTCGTGACGACGCGCTTCATGTAGGTGCGGCCCTGCTCGTCGGTCTGCGGCACGCGGCTCATGATGCGCGTGTGCAGCGTGACCGCCTTGGCAGCGAGCGCCTGATGCACCTCGGTGATGTCGGCGTACATCGGCAGACGCTCGACGGGCTTGCCGTCATCGCCGGTCACCGGCTTGCCGTCGGCACCCGTGACATACTCCGGCGCCTTCTCCTGCCGCTCCATCGAGAGGTAGTAGAGACCGAGCACCATGTCCTGCGACGGCACGATGATCGGCTTGCCGTTCGCGGGGCTGAGGATGTTGTTGGTCGACATCATCAGCACGCGCGCTTCCAGCTGCGCCTCGAGGCTCAGCGGGACGTGCACGGCCATCTGGTCGCCGTCGAAGTCGGCGTTGAACGCGGCGCAGACCAGCGGGTGGAGCTGGATCGCCTTGCCCTCGATCAGCACCGGCTCGAACGCCTGGA
>JAEZQR010000176.1 GCA_023413015.1 Pseudomonadota bacterium | reverse complement strand
ACCGCGGCCGCGACGAGCGTGGCGGCATGAGCGGCAGCCGCGGCGGCTTTGGCAGCATGAGCCGCGATCAGGACCGCAGCATGTCCGGCATGATGGGCGGCGACGAGGACCGCTCGCGCATGGGCGGCTACGGCGGTCGTCAGGATCGCGACCGCGACATGGGCGGCTCCGGCCGTAGCGACTGGGACCGCGATCGCGGCTATCGCGCCGGCGAGGATCGCGGCCGCATGGGCGGGCATGATCGTGATTGGGACCGGGATCGCGACCGCGGCGGCTGGTCCGGCCGCGATCGGGACCGTAACCGCTGACGCTCCGACGACGCCGCCCCCGTCACGGTGACGGGGGCGGCATCCCGTCCTCGGCCCGACTGCGCAGCAGCAGGTCGTCGGTCACCGTCATCGTGAAGATCGGGTCGGCGTTCGCCGGCACCTCGGCGATGGCATCGACGAAGGCGGCGCGCGTCTCCGGATCGTCGTAGACCATCTTCTGGTCGAACGCCGCGCGCCACGTCGCCTCGTCCGGCCATTCGGCATAGCCGACGAACCGGCCGTCGGCGTCGCGGTGCAGCCGCGATCCGTAGCTGCCGTAGCGCTCGCGGATCAGCTCAGTGCCGCGCCGCCACGCCCGGCGAAACTGCTCTTCCTTTCCCGGATGGACGCGCCACCAATATACCGCGACGAACATGCTTCCCTCCCTCGGCTGGACCTGCCGGGGAACGCGCGAGCCGCTATATCGTCCGATCAATGTCGCTGTGGTATGAACCCCTCTAAGGTACGGCTTTGGTGGGTTTCCGGGGCAGGGTGACGCCCGTCACATCCGGAGGATGGGTTGCAGGGACAGCGGCTGAAAGGCAGGCTTCAGCTCAGGCGCAAGCTGCGCGACCTCATCAATCATCCCAATACCGAGCCGATCATCAAGGCCGAGGCCCGGCGCAAGTTCGCCAAGCTCTTCCCGCACGACGATCTCGACGATCCGATCCTCGACGAGACGCAGGCCTTCATCATCATCGACCGGCACATGTATCCCTTCCCCCGGACGCTCTGGCATCAGCCGTTCATGCGGATCGGCAAGGGCTTCGGGCGGCGCACGGTCACCTATGGCGACATCATGCCGGCGGTGGCGGGCGCGCAGCTCGTCGGCTTCTATCAGATCGGCCGGGTCATCCTCGTCCAGTTCGCCCGGCTGATCGCCGAGGACACGCTCGCCCGCCGCTTCTCGGCCCACGGCCTCGACTGCGCCGTCCGCCACCTGGACGGCTTCACCAGCGACTGCCAGTATCAGGTGAACTTCCGATCCTCAGGAACCTCGGCGATCTGGCCGGCGAAGCTCCGGCAGTGACGCGCCGACGGCGGCGCCAGCTATCCTCTTCCAAAACCGGCGCAGGGAGAACTGCGCCTACGAGGAACAGCGTGCCGCTGGCGGCTAGACCGGACGTGATAAAATGCCTTTTTTGTCGGTTCGCGCCACCCACGTCTCGATCAGGAATAGCGCCATCGACCCGGCAAGGTTCACTGCAAGGGCAGCGTGACGGGCTGCCGGGCGGACTGGTCGCTTACCCTGGCCGTGCGCGTCCCCGACGTTGTTCCTCAGCGAGCCGAGGCCCTCAACGACACTAGAGCAACCCCCGAGGATGCGCTTGAAGGCCTTCTCTGCATGCTGGGATGGAGCGAGGTTCAGGAGCTGGGACGCTTGGGCGTAGAGCTTCGGCAGATCGTCGCTCGGGCCGTACAAGGTCCCCGGCTCCACGCCGTCGTCGAGGATATGCTTACAGACGGTCTCTAGTAGCGTTCGCGCCGCCGTAATGGCCCCCTCGGGGTCTGCTGCGCGCCGGGTGAGGGCCTTCATCCAGACCGCATGCACTCCGTCTGCATCGAAGCTACCGAGAACTTCGGAAATCTCAGTGTCCGCTGGATGCTCGCTCGTCTCAAGGTAACCTAGAAGTTCCTGGAAGGCCTCCCGCACATGCTGACGCCGGGGCTCCCACTGGTCTGCCGTGCCTTTGATGTAGGACCAGAAAGCCATGCCGTCGTGGGACGTGCGAACGAACAGGGGGAGCCGTCGAGCCGTCTCGGGGTTCGCCATGAACTCCCGTCTCAGTGCCCGGTAGACCTCCTCGTCGATGTGCGCAGGTCCGGTGCATTGGGCAACCAGCATGTGCATGAGAGCGAGCGCCCTCTCGTATGGCCGAGGCGGGAGATCGCGGAGTGGGTGCGCGAAGTTCTTGAATAGCTCGTTGAAGAGGTCGGTTGCGTCCGCCATACGTGGCTCAGCTCCGAGTGGGTCGAGATTGCAGCACCGAACGCCCTAAAGCACCTGTCAGGATCGGGTGCGTACTAGGTACCCATTCAGGTACGCAGCCGGCTGAGGGCCTCTGCTAAGATATTGTATAAATTACCAAACCCACTCAGAAAAGTACTGGCGGAGCGGGCGGGATTCGAACCCGCGAAGGGCTGTTAACCCTTACACACTTTCCAGGCGTGCGCCTTCAACCACTCGGCCACCGCTCCGTAAGCGCTGCGATGTAGGCCCTGCGCGCGCCTCGGTCCAGCCCCTCTTGAGGGAGAAGGGTCAGGGCTTGCAGTTGTCCTCGTAGGCAACTTCGATTTCGGTGATGCGCTGGCCGAGCGCCATCTGCTCGTCCGCCATGTTCTGGAACTTGGCGACCGTGGCTTCATGGGCCGCCTGCTGTGCCGCGCTGCTCGCGGCCGAAGCGGCGGAGCTGACGAGACCGCCGAGCCCCGGCGCCAGCACGGTCGCAAGGTTCGCCGCCATGCTCGCCTTGCGCGCTGCCGAGGCGCCTTGGCCAGGGCGGTACGACTGCGCCGCCTTCAGGGTGGCGGCGGTCTGCAGATCGAGCTGCTGGCGCAACCGCTCGCCCTCGGCCTTGAGCGCTGCGCAGTTGGGTGCGCCGCCGGACCCCGCGCCGGCAGCCGCCATCGCCGCCGCAGCGGTTGCCGGCGTTCCCGCTGCCGATATTGCGGCGGCAGCGGCAGGCATCGGTACGGCCGCCGATGCGGCAGCGCCCTTCTTGAAGCATTTGTTGCGATAGAGGTCGTTCAGATAATCCGAACGCACGCGCGCGAAATCGGCACGCTGCTGGATGGGCGCTATGGTCTTGCGCTCGTCCGCCCTGGAGCTTTCCAGATAGGCCGTGGCCGAGCCGGAGATCGCGGCCGCGCTGGCCTTGGTCATGTCCTTCGTCGCCAGCGGCACCGCCGTGGCGATGGCCTCGTGCGCCGCCAGGAGCCCGGCGGTCTGCGCGCTCATGGCGACCTTGGTGTTGTCGGCCTCGTCGAGCGCGGCGTCGAATTCCTTCTGCCGGGCCTGTGTTTCCGCCAGGATCTGCGGGCAGGTCAGCTTGTCGTCGCCCGCCAGCACCGGTGACACTTCTTTCTTCGGCGCGACCGGAAGCGTGGGCATCGCGATCTGCGCCAGAGTTGCGCTTGGCATGATCAGCCCAAGCAAGGCCCCGGCCGTCGCGACTGTACCGATACGCTTCATATGCCTTCTCCCTACCCGCCGTGCCGCTTTGCGGCATGGGCGGCCGGATTTTCGATTGAAGCTCCGGTTTTTCGCAATCATCCTTCGACGAATGGGCGAATTCATCGTCGTACCGCCCACCGGACACCGGCTTGGCTGGCGACTATCCGGCCAGGGGTGGTGCCGGGGCTGGGGCTCCGGCGCCGCAAGGGGCAGCGCCGGAGCCCCGCTCCGAGGCGTCGCGGAAATCCGCTGCGATCATCGCCGGCATGGGTCCGGCCCCCGACCGATACCCATCCTCCGATCCGCTGCCTGGGCCGCGCCTCGAGTCCGCCGATCCTCGGTGGACGGCGCAACTTTGCCGTTACTGGCGGTCAGATCAATTTCCCGGCGACGAACGGGCAGATCGCACGACGTAGCGCATGTGTAACGACATCGGGCAGGTAAGGCGGCGAAGCCGCGGCCGTGCTGGATCACCGTCGGGCGTGCCTGGCGTTCGCCGGTCCGCTCAGAAGATGCCGTGGCCGATGATCAGGCGCAGCACGCCCATGCCGATCACCACGAGGTTGAGGTTCCGCCCCGCGCGCCCCTCGGACACCGCGCCGAACGCGAGGCCGACCATCGCGAGCGGGATGACGATCCAGTTCAGCCAGCCGAGCAGCGGCACGAACGCCACCAGCGCGCCGAACAGCGCCGCCATTCCGATCAGGATCGACACCAGGTTGAACATCGCGCGCCTCCTTCGCATCGCATGTGCGGAGGCGTTGGCCGTCCGGCAAGCCAGGTGCGGCGTTCGGCCGTGGCGGGTGCCGGCCTACCGGCACTTGCTCCGGTAAAGCGCGTACATCCACATCGCGCGGTCCATCGCGGCCTCCCGCTGTGCGGCGGTCGCATCGATCTTCGGGTCGGACGCACGGGTCAAGCTATCGCCCGCGGACGCCTTCACCTTCGAAGCCCGGACGTCCTTCAGGCGCTTCGCCGCGGCGGTGGATTCCGCGATCAGGCGGTCGCCTTCGGCCTTGAGTGCATAGCAGCTCATCTTCTCGTCGCCGGGCCGCCTGGCGCTCGCCGGCACCGTGGGAAAGTCCATGCTGGCGCGCGTGTGGCCCGCGGCGGCCGCGGCCGAGGCGCCGGGCGTCAGAAGCGCGAGCGACGCCAAGGCCCATGCACCGATGTGTTGCGCCATTCGCATGTTTGTTGCTGTGATCCGCCCGCCCGAATAGGTGCCGCCGATTGTCTGCGGATCGTGTCCGGCGGCAACCGCTTTGCAACGAATGGGCGAATCCGTGCGTGGAACGGCCAAAATGAGCCGCCTTCAGGCGCCGCTCACCACAGCCAGCTCTCCGCCCGCGCCATCGGCTCGTGCCGCTGCGCGGCGGCCAGCGCCACGATGCTGCGCACCACCATCCACACGGGGATGAGCAGCAGGATCAGGAAGCCGACGCCCAGCAGCATCGTGAACAGCCCGATCACGCCGTACAGCAGCCCGATCCAGAAGGTGCGGATGTGGTAGCGGTAGTGGCTCTCCTCCCACGCCGCATTCACGGGCTCGCCGCGCCAGATG
>JAEZQR010000166.1 GCA_023413015.1 Pseudomonadota bacterium | reverse complement strand
GAGACGATGAGCGTCATGCGATCGGGCTGCCCGGCTTGCCGAACCTGCACAGCCACGCGTTCCAGCGCGGCATGGCGGGACTCGCCGAACGACGGGGGCCCAGCAGCGACAGCTTCTGGACGTGGCGAGAGATCATGTACCGCTTCGTCGACCGTATCGGGGCGGCAGAGTTGGAGGCGATTGCTGCGCTCGCCTTCGCCGAAATGCTGGAGAGCGGCTTTACGCGCGTTGGCGAGTTTCACTACCTGCACCATGATCCCAACGGCGGGTCCTACGCCAATCCGGCTGAGATGGCGGTTGCCATTGCTGCCGCTGCGGCGCAGACCGGTATCGCGCTGACCCTGCTACCGGTCTTCTATGCGCATTCCGGATTCGGCGGCGCCGCGCCCGGTCATGAGCAGCGCCGTTTCCTGAACAGCCTGGATAGTTTTGCCGAGTTGATCGGTGCCAGTGCGCGAGCGGTCGCGGGACTGCCCGATTCCGTGCTCGGTATTGCGCCGCATAGCCTGCGGGCTGTTACACCCGACGAACTTGCTACCATTGTGCCGTTGGCAGCTAGCGGACCCGTCCACATCCATATAGCCGAGCAAATGCGCGAGGTTGAGGACTGCTTGGCTTGGTCGGGAGCGCGGCCGGTCGAATGGCTGCTTGACCATGCCGCAGTCGATGATCGCTGGTGCCTCGTCCATGCGACCCACATGACGAACGAGGAGACGAAACGGCTTGCGGCGAGCGGGGCGGTGGCCGGCCTGTGCCCGATTACCGAAGCCAATCTCGGCGACGGGATGTTCCCTGCCATCGAGTTCCTCGCGGCTGGCGGGCGATTCGGCATCGGCTCGGACTCGAACGTCCTTGTCGACGCGACGGAGGAACTGCGACTGCTTGAATATGGTCAGCGACTCGCCGCGCGCGGGCGGAATCTGCTGGCGAACGGGGAGGGGCGCTCAACCGGCGGCGACCTGTACCGGGCCGCGCTCGACGGCGGCGCGCAGGCGCTGGGCGCGCCGGCGGCGCTGGCGCCGGGCTGTCCCGCAGATATCGTCAGCCTTGATGCAACACATCCTGCGCTGGTCGGACGCGAGGATGATGCCCTGCTCGACGCGCTGGTCTTTGCCGGCGGGCGCTCGCTGATCGATGGCGTGTGGCGAGCGGGTCGGAAGTGCGTGAGCCAAGGCCGGCACCACGAGCGCGACGCGATCTCTGCCCGCTACCGGCGCGTGCTGCAGGATCTGATTGCATGACGACGCTGCCGCTTCATGAGCGCATCCGCAGCGAGATCGAGGCGAACATCCTCGACGGCACGCTAGCGCCCGGCGACCGCATTCCAGTCGAGCATGAGTTGATGCGCGCCTACGGCTGCTCGCGGATGACCGTCAGCAAGGCCTTGTCTGCATTGGCATCGTCGGGCCTCATCGAGCGTCGCAAGCGCGCGGGGTCGTTCGTGGCCCGACCGCGGGTGCATTCGATGATCCTCGATATTCCCGACCTTGCCTCCGAGGTAGCCGATCGTGGCCAGCACTACGAATACCACCTCATCAAGCGGCAAGTTCGGCCATCGGCAGCCGACAAGGCGAATGAGCGGGAACTCGCGAAGGGAGGGGCGCTGTTGGAGTTGCGCGGCGTTCATCTAGCCGACGACGTGCCGCTTGCCGTTGAGGAGCGTCTGATCAGCCTCTCGTCGGTCCCGGACATTCGGACGGCTGACTTCAGTAGACAGTCACCAGGAGCTTGGCTGCTGAGGCATGTGCCATGGACTGAAGCAGAGACGCGCATTTCGTCAGTGAATGCCGACGCGGAGACCGCGCGCCGTCTGCGGGTGCCGGTCGGAACAGCGTGCCTTTCCGTCGAACGCTGGACCTGGCGAGCCGACGAGAGGATCACGCAGGTGCGACAACTCTTCGTTGGCAACGGGTATGACCTGGTCGCCCGGTTCGGCTCAGCTCGATCGGAAGGATCGGCGTCGGGATAGAGCAGGACGAACAGCTTTAAGGTTGTGACCAGAGGGGCGGCTCGGGCCCAGATTAGTTGGAAATGTCGGCGGGGCCATCGTCTGCTTGGCCCGATTTCGGGCAGAAAAGTGCCTGAACCGGCCAAGAGGTGAACGCCCGAGATTGGCTGCCGGGTGGATGATTGTTGCTTGCCAAATTCTACATAAGAAACGAAATGGCGCACTACCCTGACAGCATCAATGTTTGTTGCCAAGCGGCAACACCTGCCTATTTTCGCAAAGCCGTAAAGAACTGCCTTGACATGTATATACAGGTAGTGGTGCATGTCGCCCGCTTGGCCGGACGGCCGTTTTAGGGGGAAGATTCGAATATGAAGGGGCGTTTCACTCTTCTGGGAGCATCGGCTTTCACGGCATATGCGCTGATTGCCGGAGCGGCGTCAGCCCAGACGGCATCCTCTGCCGCGGCAGCCGAGACGGCGGAGCCTGAGGACATTGTCATTACTGGTAGCCGCATCCGGCGTGCGGACGTCGTAGGTGTCGGACCGGCAACCGTCGTAGGTGCCGCGGAGATCGAGAACACCGGCATCACCAACGTCGAGACGATCCTCCAGCGGCTTCCGGCGAATGCCGGCTATGCCGGCAACCAGACCAGCGCCTATTGGGCAAGCAACGGTTGGGGCACTGCAACCGTCAACTTGCGCGGCCTCGGCCAGAAGCGGACGCTCGTTCTCCTCAACAACCGGCGCCTGGTTGCCGGCGGCACGGGCGCCAACACCTCGCCCGACCTCAATATGATCCCAACGGCTGCCATCGAGCGCATCGACGTCCTCAAGGACGGTGCATCGGCGATCTACGGCGCCGACGCCGTTGCCGGTGTCGTCAACATCATCACGCGTAAGAATTTCGAGGGGCTTCAGGTTGGCGGTCGCTTTGGCATCACCGATGAAGGTGACGGCGAAGAGTACAACGCAGACCTGCTCTGGGGCCTCCGCGGCGACCGCGGCGGTGTGACGGCGGCTGTCAGCTATCAGAAGACGAGCGCGATCAACATGGCCGATCGAGTGCCTTGCCTGCTCGGCGAATCGGGCGGCAAGCTGGTGTGCACCGGAAGCGCCGCCACCATCGGTGGCCGCGCGGTGCTGCCCAACGGCTCGCAGATCAACTTCAACCAGACGCCGGGCGGTAACGGCAACTTCTTCGAGCCGTACAGTGCCGCCAAACACAACTTCAATTCGACGCCGTATCTGAACGCGGTGAGCCCGGTCGAGCGCGTGTCGACCGCCTTCTTGGGTGACTATGAGGTTACCGACAACGTCACGGCGTTCGGCGAATTCCTCTATACCTTCCGTAAGACAAACCAGATCGCTGCACCGGGGGTGCTGCGTAACCTCCGCATCTCGGCCGCGAACCCGACCAATCCAACCGGGCAGGACATTACGCTGGTCCAGCGCCGGTTGCTTGAGCCGGGTCCGCGTCAGTTCTTCCAGGAGACCAACACCTGGCAGCTGGCCGGCGGCGTGCGCGGCGAGCTTTCGAACGGTTGGGCGTGGGAAGTGGCTGGTAACTACGGCCGCAACACCGGCATCGACGGGGGCACCAATATCGCCAACCTAGAGCGGGTCGGCAACACGCTCAACACCAGTGTCTGCAGCACGGCAGCCAATGCGGCGATCCCGTGCGCGGACTATCTTGGCCATGGCGACCTGACGCCGCGGGTGCTCGACTATATCCTGTTCACCATGCGCGACACCGGCGGCAACGAGCTGGCCAGCGTTACTGCCGATCTGACCGGCGACCTGTTCCAGCTGCCGGCCGGGCCGCTGGCGTTCGCGACGGGTGTCGTGTGGCGTACGGAGAAAGGCTGGCGTAATCCTGATCCGCTGACGGTGCTGGGTGTTGCCAACACCAACCAGCAGGATCCGATCTCCGGTACCAGCAAGGCGAAGGAAGCCTATCTCGAGCTGTCGGCGCCAATGGTTGAGGATCTGCCGTTCGCGAAGGCGCTGACCCTTAACGGTGCGGTGCGCTACTCGGATTACGACCTGTTCGGCGGGGACTGGAACTACAAGCTCGGTCTCGACTGGGAGGTTGTCGGTGGCCTGCGCGTGCGCAGTACCTACGGCACCGGCTTCCGCATCCCGAGCGTACCCGAACTCTTCGGCGGCGTCTCTGAGGGCAACCTGACGACCACCGACCCGTGCAGTCGCTATAGCCAGAGCACCAACGCGACGCTGCGCGCCAACTGCCAGGCTACCGGCGTGCCGGCGAACTATGTCCAGCTCGGCAACACGATCCTGACGACCGTTGGCGGCAACATCAACCTCAAGCCCGAGAGCGCCGAGACCTGGACGGTTGGCGCGGTGTGGCAGCCGACCTTCGTGCGCGGGCTGACGCTCACGGTCGATTACTTCGACATCACGATCAAGGATGCGATCCGTTCGATCCCGGGCTCGACGAAGCTCGCGGTCTGCTACAACTCCGCGAACCTATCGCACCCGTTCTGTGCACCGGGCAACTTCACGCGCAGCCCGCTGACCGGTGAGGTGACCTACCTGTCAGCGCAGCCGATCAACACGGGCCGTGAAACGATGGCGGGCATCGACTTTGGCGCGATCTACAACCGTGAGATCGGTGGGATCGATACGTCGCTCAACCTCAACGTCACGTATCTGGATGATTACACTATCTACCCGTTCCCAGGTGGTGATCCGATCGTGTTCGATGGCTTCATCGGCGGCGGCAACGGTGGCTATCCGCACTGGCGCGGCTACGGCAGCATCTCCGGCACGAAGGGGGCGTTCACCGGCACCTACTCGGTGCAGTGGATCGGCAAGGCAACCGACTTCAATGCGGCGCCGACGGCGATCGGCTATCGGGCGCCGAACGTCACCTACCACAACCTGCAGCTCGCCTATGATGTGAACGATCGGGCGCGGCTTTCCTTCGGTGTCGACAACCTGTTCGACAAGAAGGCGCCATTCATCCAGAGCTACACGGACGCGAACACCGACACGATGACCTATGATTTGACGGGTCGTCGCTTCTATGTGAGCGCCCGGTACCTTTTTAACTAAAAGGAGCGGCGGGCCGGCACGGAAGCCCCCGTGCCGGCTCGTTGCACCGGTGAAAGCAGACTGATGGCTGTCCCGCTGCCTCTCTTAGTCCGCCGTGTTCATAAGTGGCTGGCGCTCGCCGTCGGCCTGCAGGCGCTGATCTGGACGATCAGCGGCATGTACATGGTCGCGGTTCACATCGACTATATCCATGGCGATCATCTGGTCCGCACTCCACAGGAGCAGCCGATCGACCTTTCCAGGCTGGTGGCGCCCTCCACAGTGTCATCGCAGCTTACCAATGTCCAAGCGGTTCGATTAAGCCAGCTGCCCGATCGGCCGACCTACATCGTCAAGACCAGCAAGGGCTCGCACCTGTTCGACGCCATAACCGGCGCGAAGTTGCCAATGGTCGATCAGGCAACTATCCGTACGCTCGCCGAGCAGCGGATGGCGGAGGATCGCCAGATCACCAAGATTTCGCTGCTCGATCGGTCGCCACTCGAAGTGAAGGCGCACCCGGCACCGCTCTGGCGTGTCGACTTCGAGGGTTGGGACAAACCCGCGTTCTACTTCTCCCCGGTGACCGGCGAGCTGCTTTCGCGCCGGCACGAGGCGTGGCGCGTCTTCGACTTCATGTGGATGCTCCACATCATGGATTATGACGACCGCGAGAACATGAACAACTGGCTGCTCCGGCCGATGACCTGGGGTGCAGTCGCGATGGCGCTCTCGGGTGCTTGGCTGCTCTGGTGGAGCTTCCCGCGCAAGAAGCGCAAGAAGAAGGTCGCTGCATAATGGCTCTGCGTCTCTCTCCTCTGTTGTTCCGGCGCATCCACAAGTGGGTCGGTCTCATCCTCGGGCTCCAGTTCGTCCTCTGGACCTCCAGCGGTGCGATGATGGCGTGGCTCGACCACCATGAGGTGATGGGCGAACATCTCAGCCACGGCCATGAACCGATGCCATGGCCGGCACAGGTGATCAGCCCAGCGGAGCTGCCGGCCAGCCTCGGCGGCAGCGAGGTGCTGAGCTTCACGCTGCAGCCGCTGCTTCACGGGCATGTCTATGAGGTGGTGACGCCGGATGGCATCCGCCTCGTCGATGCTGCCAGCGGTCAGGCGATGGCCGTCGATGCCGAGCTGGCCAAGGCGGTCGCCGAGATGGACCATGCGGGCGAAGCGCCGGCCGCACGCGTATCGCGCGTCACCGAACCGACGCTCGAGACGCGCGAACAGTCCGGCCCCCTGTGGCGGGTGGACTTCGCCGATGCGGACAACAGCTCGTTCTATGTATCGGCCGAGACCGGCAAGGTAGTGGAACGCAAGAACGACACCTGGCGGCTATGGGACTTCTTCTGGATGCTCCACAACATGGACTATGCCGAGCGCAAGTCGTTCAACCACCCGCTGATCATCATGGTCGCGTTCGGGGTGCTGTGGTTGTCCTCGACAGGGTTCTACCTGCTGTTCAAGAGCTTCCGGAAGACCGACTTCCGTTGGCTTGGCGTTGGTAACAAGCGTAGCTCGCGGATAGCGTCGACGAGCGTTTAAGCTCAGCGTTTGAAGGCGGTCATCGAGAATGACCGCCTTCAGCATCTGGTTCTCAGAAGCCGCTGAGGAATTCGCTGACGTTGTTCCCCAACGCCGCGACCGCGTAGCCACCCTCCATTACAATCAGCGTCGGCAGACCGAGCGAGGAGATGCGGCGGGCGATCACCGGATAGTCGGTCTCGGCGATCGCGAAGTGTGAGATCGGGTCGCCCTCGAACGTATCCGCGCCGAACGACAGGATCAGCAGACTGGGTCCGAAGGCGGCAATCGCTTCCAGAGCACGCTCGAC
>JAEZQR010000163.1 GCA_023413015.1 Pseudomonadota bacterium | reverse complement strand
GCGCGGCGCGGCGGGCAGGCGTGCCGACGGGGTCATCGCGATCGGCAGGACGGAAACGGCGTGGTGCAGGCATGTGCCCGCCTGTCGGCGCTTGGGGCGCGCGCGTCAACCGGGGCTCAACTCCAGGGCCCGCGCTTCGCGCCCGCGCCGAGCGGATCGAGCGCGCTGCCCACCCTCGACGGCTTGGCTACCGAGGGGGCTACCGGCGACAGCGCGCTCGGGCGCTCAGGCGCGACGAAGCGCTGCCCGCTCCCGCCCGCGATCTGCTGCAGCGCCGCGATGCGGTTGCCGGTGTCGGGGTGCGTCGAGAACAGATTGTCCATGCGTCCGCCGAAGCTCGGGTGGACGATGTAGAGATGCGCGGCCGCCGGATTGCGCTCGGCGACCGGGTTCGGCACCGCCTGCGCGCCCTGCGCCAGCTTAGCGAGCGCGCTGGCCAGCGCCTGCGGCTTGCCCGAAATCTCCGCGCCGCCGCGGTCGGCGGCATATTCGCGGGTGCGCGAGATCGCCATCTGCACGAGCGCCGCCGCCAAGGGCGCGACCAGCATCAGCGCGATCATCGCCAACGGATTGGCTGGCCGGCCCTCGCCGTCGCGCCCGCCGAACAGGAAGGCGAAGTTCGCCAGCATCGAGATCGCGCCTGCAAAGGTCGCGGTCACCGTCATGATCAGCGTGTCGCGGTTCCTCACATGCGCCAGCTCGTGCGCCATCACGCCCTCGACCTCGTCGCGGGTCAGCATCTGGAGGAGGCCCGTCGTCGCCGCCACCGCCGCATGCGCGGGGTCGCGCCCGGTGGCAAACGCATTGGGGTACGGCGCATCGACCAGATAGACCTTCGGCATCGGCATGCCGGCGCGGGCGGAGAGGTCGCGCACGATCCGCACCAGCTCGGGCGCCGACCGCTCGTCGACCTCGCGCGCATCGTGCATGCGCAGCACCATCTTGTCAGAATTCCAATAGGCAAAGGCGTTCATCGCCGCCGCCAGGGCAAACGCGATCACCGCGCCGCTCGTCCCGCCGATCAGATAGCCGATCCCCATGAACAGCGCCGTCAGCGCCGCCAGCAGCATGAAAGTCTTGGTCGTCCCGTTCATGCGATTGATGTCGGATGCGTGCCCGCTGCCGTCAATTGCCGGCAGTGGACAAATCCTACATCTCCTGAGCGGCCGCCGATCCTGCCAGGGCGGGGTCGCTGATTGACGGCCGTCCGGTCTCCAGCCGGCCGGCGAGACGGCGTCGGAAGGCCGGCGACCCTTCGCTGCTGATCAGCAGGTCGTACCACCCGCCGGTTTCGCGTAACGACCAGCCATGCGTCGGGTCTGCCGGGGTCGCACGCCAGGTCTGGTGGTGCGCCGCATAGGCGCCCGGCGTGACGACCAGCGGCCGGGTGCCTTTGCGCCACTCGGTCGTTAGCAGCAGGTTTTCGTTATCGAGCCGCCACCGCAGTCGGGGCAGCACAGCCGCCTGTGCGCCGGCGCCGGCGAACAGCCGATGAAAGCCGCTCGGCCCCAGGACCCAGAGGTCGTAGCGCTGCTCTGGCCCGGCGAGCCGCCAGCGGCCGACGAGACGCTTGCCGGGTTCGACCGTATAGCGGCGTGGGACGCGTGTGAGGTCCAGCCGATCGTAGACATGGAAGACCGCCGCCGCTTGCCCGCGGGTTTCAAAGACGAGGCTGATCTCGCCGGCATTCGGATCAAGTCGATCGACCACCTCTAGGTCATAGGGTAGTGCCCGCGATGGCCGGACGCCCGGCTCCTGCCGCAGCGGCTCCGCCGCCGGCACGATGGGTACTACCTGGTGCGGCACGGCGGCAGCGCGGCGCGCATCGGGACGCGGGTCGGGAAGGCCGGCAGGAAAGGGTGCGTCGTTAGGCCTGGCGAAGTCGAATGCGGAGGTCAGGTCGCCGCACACCGCCCGGCGCCAGGGCGAGATGTTGGGCTCCATTACGCCGAAGCGGCGCTCCAGGAACCGGATGACTGAGGTGTGATCGAACACCTCCGAGTTCACCCAGCCACCGCGGCTCCACGGCGAGATGACATAGAGCGGCACGCGCGGTCCCAGACCATAGGGACGCCCGCGAAATTCCGGACGGTCGTGCGCCTCGTTTCCGGGGCTGGGCAGCAGATGATACTCGCCGCGCGTATCGATCGTGGAGGCGCCCGCATCTTCCGATGGTGGGGCCGGAGGCGGCACGTGATCAAAGAATCCATCATTCTCGTCGAACATCAGCAGCAGGACAGTGCGGCTCCAGACCTTCGGGTTCGCGGTTAGGGCGTCGAGCACTTCCGCCGTATAGGCAGCGCCTTGCGCTGGACTGGAGGGATCAGGGTGCTCCGAACCGGCGGCGATGGCGATGATGTAGGAGACCTGGGGCAGCCGTCCGGCGAGCACGTCGGCGCGTAACCGGTCCAGCCCCTGCGTGCTCAGGCCGCGCTCCAGCAGCGCCGGGTCGGCACCGGGCGCTCGGCGGTGGGCGGCGCGGAAGCGCTCGAAGCCTGCCAGCGGGTTGTCGGTGAAATTGTCGGCCATATCCTGGTAGATGCGCCAGTCGACGCCGGCCGCGCCGAGACGCTCGACATAGGTGGTCCAGCGGTAGGGCTCGGCAAAGCCGCCCTTCTCCGGAAAATTGTCGTGCGAGTTGCCGATCGCCGGCCCGCCGTGAAGACCGGTGGGGTCGTTGGTGCCGGACCACAGGAACAGCCGGTTGGTGTTGGTGCCGGTCTGGACCGAGCAGTGATAGGCGTCGCAGATGGTGAAGGCGTCGGCGAGCGCGAATTGGAAGGGGATATCCTCGCGCCGGTAATAACCCATGGCGCGCTGGGTCTTGGCCTCGGGCCAGTGCGCCATACGCCCCTCGTCCCATGCCTGCTGCCCATCCGGCCAGCTATGCGGCGTGCCTCTCATTCGCATTAGCTCGAACTGGCGCTGCGTCGAGAGATGGAAAGGGGATACCAGGCGCGGGCCGTCCGGTGCTTTTCGATCCAGCTGAGACCAGACGTTACGCTCGGCCGCGTCGGCCGTCGGCGGCAGCGGAACGGGAAAGCGGTCGCCGAAGCCGCGAACCCCGCGCAGTGTACCGAAGTAGTGATCGAAGCCGCGGTTCTCCTGCATCAGGATGACGACGTGCTCGACATCCATGAGGCCGCCGGTGCGCACGTCTGCCGGGATCGCCAGTGCGCGGGCCACGGCCGGCGGCAGCGCCGCTAGCGCGGAAGCGCCAAGCCCCGCGCGAAGCAGGTTCCGACGTGCGATATCGGTCATGATGCGGCTCCCGGGGGTCGATGCTCAGCCCGGTCCTGTCTTTAGCCGATCGCGGGTCAGGTGCCAGCACCGGCCACAGGATCGGCTGCGGTCAGCTCGCCGCCTTCTGCGCCTTCGAGCTGCCGAGGAAGCCGCCGATGATCTTGTAGTAGTTCACCGGGAACAGCCGCGTGATCAGGTCGATGAACTTGGCGTCCGGGCCGATCAGCACGCGGTGCTGCCCGCGTTCCATGCCCTTGATGATCGTCTCGGCGGCCTGTTCGGGCGTGGTGCGCGCGGCCTTCTCGAACTCGTCGGTCGCATTCGCCGGGCGCTCGGTCTCGCCCGCCATGCCGCGCACGAACTTGGCGTTCCTCGCCACATTGGTCTTGATGCCGCCGGGATGGACGCGGATCACGCTGATGTGCGGATCGGTCTGGCCGAGCTCGAGGTGCAGGGCTTCGGTCAGCCCGCGCACCGCATATTTGGACGCGTTGTAGGCCGACTGCGTCGGATAGCCCATCATCCCGAACACGGACGAGATGTTGACGATCCAGCCCTTGTCGGCCTTGCGGACATGCGGCAGCGCCAGGCGGCAGCCGGCCGCGACCGCCTCGAAGTTCACCGCCATCACGCGGTTGAAGTCGGCCTCGGGGCAGTCGGCGAACGGCGCCACCACCGACAGGCCGGCGTTGTTGATGATGCCGTGGAGCGCACCGTACTCGGTCGCCGCGCGGTCGATCCACGCTTTCAGGCGCGCGTGGTCGGTGACGTCGAAGCTTTCCGCGAAATGCGGGTAGTTGCCGAGCATGCGCACGGTCTCGAACAGCCCCGCCTCGTCCTTGTCGGCGAGCGCCAGCTTGGCGCCGCGCCGCGCCAGGTTCAGCGCCAGCGCACGTCCAATGCCGCTGCCCGCGCCCGTCACCGCGATCACCCGTCCCGAAAGCTCGTTCATCCTTGATCCTCCCGCGCCGCCTTTGTGCTACGTAGCGGCGTCCTTATTTCATCAGCCTAGTCGAGCCCCTCGCTCCGGAGAAGCGCCATGACCGACCGCCCCAAGCCCCCCGCGCCGGCCGAGCCGAAGCACGGGGAAACCCCCGACAAGCCCTTCCAGCCGCTGCCGCCCAACACGCCGCTCCCGCCCGACATCCAGGCGGAAAAGGAAGTCGGCGGCCGCAACGGACCGGAGCCCACCCGCTACGGAGACTGGGAGAAGGGCGGCATCGCCGTCGACTTCTGAAAAAGACAGGGTGCGCGGCACCCCGCCACCGTGACCTTGCTACGCGGCCGCGCTAAAGGCCGCATGCTCTTCGGGGGATGATGATGCTTACCGTTCTCGCCTTGGCGCTGGCGCTGTCGATGGATGCGTTCGCCGCCGCGCTCTGTCAGGGCGTGCGCCGGCCCGGCCCGCGCCAGGCGCTCGCCGTCGGTGCCGCCTTCGGTACCGCGCAAGGGGTGATGCCGCTCATCGGCTGGGGCCTGGGCGTGGCGTTTGCCGCCGCGATCCGCGATTTCGATCACTGGATCGCCTTCGCGCTGCTCGGCTTCCTCGGGGCCCGCATGATCCGCGAGGGCCTGTCGCGCGAGGATGGCGACTGCGCTCCCACGCTCTCCGGCTGGGCGCTGCTGGGGGCTGCGGTCGCGACCAGCATCGATGCCGCCGCCGCCGGCATCACGCTGCCGCTGCTGGGCCAGCCGGTGCTGGTCGCCTGCCTCGTGATCGGGCTCGCCACCGCTGCGATCTCGACCGCGGGCGTCCATCTCGGCGGCTTCGTCGGCTCGCGCAGCGGCCGCTGGGCCGAGATCGTCGGCGGCGGCGTGCTGCTCGTCCTCGGCACCAAGATCCTGATCGAGCACCAGTTCCTCGGTGGCTGACCGCGCCGCCAGCCGTCAGGTGCGGCTGCCGCGTCCGAAGATGAAGCGGGCGGAGGCGAAATAGTTGAACGACAGCCCCGCGAGCGAGCCCATCGCGACGCCGCTCAATATTGCGGCGGGCGCCGCGCCGAACGCGCCGATCCAGGCGGTGTAGGACGCAAGATTGAGGAGGCTGCCCACGCCGGTGGCCGCGACATAGGCCCGCCAGCCGCGATCCGCTCCCGGCGCGGTCTCGAACGTCCAGCGCCGGTTGAGGCGGTAGGTGACGACGCTGGCGGCGATAAACGCCAGCACGCGGGCGGGGATCGGGGGCAGGCCGGCCGTCCGGATCAGCAGCAGCGATACGGCCGCGTCGCATAGGAACCCGACGGTGCCCACCACCAGGAAGCGCCGGAAGCGGCGTGAGGCGATCGGGTTGGGCAGGGTCATCCGTTCACCGCCGGCAGGGCGAGATAGGCCAGGCGCCGAATCTCCTGGCGGCCGTGCGTGACGGTGTCCAGAATCAGGCCGCAGGCAAAGCTCAGTGTGGCGAGGATGATCAACCCGGTGCACAGGATCGCGGTCGGAAAGCGCGGCACGAGCCCGGTCTGCACATAGGTCTGCACCAGCGGCACGGCGAGGGCGAGCGCGAGAATCCCGAGCGCCAGTGCGATCAGTCCGTAGAAGGCCACGGGCCGCTCCTGACGGAACAGCCGAAGCATCATCCGCAGGATTCGCCCGCCATCGCGATAGGTGCTGAGCTTGCTGACCGAGCCCTCGGGCCGCGCGTCGTAACGCGTCGCCATCTCGCCGACGGGCATGCGCAGCGACAGGGCATGGACCGCGATCTCGGTCTCGATCTCGAAGCCGTTCGACAGCGACGGGAAGCTCTTGACGAAACGGCGGGAGAAGGCGCGGTAGCCCGACAGCATGTCGGTGAAGGACCGGCCGAACAGCGTCGCGAGGAAGCCGGTGAACAGCCGGTTGCCGAAGCGGTGGCCGGGCCGGAAGGCCGCCTCGCCGCCGCTCCGGCAGCCCACGACCATGTCGAGCTGATCGTGGAGCAGCATCGCCACCATCTCGGGCGCCGCACCCGCATCATAGGTCGCGTCGCCATCGGCCATGACATAGACGTCGGCTTCGACGTCCGCGAACATGCGGCGCACCACATTGCCTTTGCCCTGGCGCGGCTCCGACCGGACGATCGCGCCGGCCCGCGCCGCCGCGTCGCGGGTGCCGTCGCTCGAATTGTTGTCGTAGACGTAGACGTCCGCGGTCGGCAGCGCCGCCCGGAAATCGCGCACCACCTGCCCGATGGCCGCCGCCTCGTTGTAGCAGGGGATGATCACGGCGATCCGCGGCGGCGCGCGATGCGGGCGGGCCAGACGCTTTCCGATGGTATCGAACTTCTCGGTCGCCGCCACCATCAGGCTCCTGCGCGCGGATTGATATAGAGTTCGGCGCGATAGGCCGGGTCCCGGACATGGACGTAGCCCCGCGCCGTGGCGTAGGCGCGGAGATCCGTGTCCGGGTAGAGGCGAAAGCGCACGTGGCTGCTTTCGTATCCCACGAGGATGGCGGCCGGCGGGTCGCGGTCGAGCGAGGCCGCCAGCGTCGCCGGGCCGATCGTATGGAACCGCTCATGCGCTGTGGCGGAGAGCAGTACGCCGCTGCGGTAGACGAAAACCCCGGTCGCGAAGCGGCGATCGAGCGGGAAGCCGCTGTCGATCGCGATGGCCGGCGAGAAGGTCACCAGGCGGCCGCGGACGCCGGCCGCACGCAGGCGGTCGCCGATCCACAGGGCCTGGTTATGGATCCTCGTCATCCTCAGCCCGTCGAACGCCGTCCCGACGGTCTCGCGCATCCGGTAGAGCGTCGGGACCGAGCTGGCGGCAACGACCGTCAGCAGGAGGACGGGCGCGCCGCGCGACAGTCGGGGGAGATCGTCGATCACGGCGCCGAACCGGACGAACAGCGGCAGTAGCAGCGTCACATAATAATAGCTCCAGCTCGGGGTCGGCAGGATGGCCGCGATCCCGCCCGCGACGAGCAGGACGTCGAGCAGGAGCAGCTCGCGTCGGGATTGCCACCAGCCGCGACGGGCGATGAGCGCCGCGATGCAGATCAGAGCGGGCAGGGCGGGCGATCCGCCTACCCGGTCGAGCGCTTCCACCACCGTGTGTCGGGGGGACAGCATGTGGCCCAGCCCGTTCAGCGAATACCATTGGAAGGGCGCCGTGGCGCCATATTCCACCACGCCCCACAGGAAGGCGGCGGGTGCGGCGGCAAAGGCGATCAGGCTCGGCAGCAGGCCGGCGAACCCGCCGACGCCATAGGCCAGGAAGTTCCGTGCCCAGGTCCGGTCCCGGGTGCGCAGCCACATCGCCGCGAGGAACAGCCCGGCCCCGGCGCCGAAGAAGGCGTGCGAGATCTTGGCGCTGGTCGCCAGGCCGAAGGCGAGTCCTGCGAGGAGCCAGGCGATCGCCGCACGCCCGTCGTCGCGTCGCGCCGCCGTGATCCCGGCGACGATCCCGAGGCTGGAGAAGAACAGCGGCACGATATCGTTGCGCACGAGGCTGGCGCAGGCCTGGAACGGCGTACAGAAGGCCAGCATCGCCATCGCCGCCGTCCCGGCCCATCGGCTCCCGCCCGCGATCCGGATCGCGGCATAGACGGCCGCCAGCGTCGCGACCGCGAACAGCACGTTCGCAACGCGCATCGCGATGTAGACATGACCGGGGAAGAATTCGGCGATCGGCGCGAAAAGCCACGCCTGCAGCGGCGTCTGCAGATGCATGAAGTCGCGGAAGATCATCATCTTGGCGGCGAAATAGGCGCCGCCGACATATTGATCCTCGTCGTGGTCGTACCCGGTGTTGAGCGACCTGACGAGAAGCAGGGCGCCAAGGACGGCAAAGGTCAGCCGACTGACCCAGATGTCGCTCGCAAATCGCACCGGACGCGCGGCAACAGTCTTCACCGCAACGCTCGGCAGACTGTCCAGGCGCTCCATTATTCACGTGCTCCGAGAATGATATGCAGCCGTAATAGTTGGAGTTTTATTTAGTTCCTCACAATGAGGATGTATAAATTGCACAACAACGTGAAAAACATCTGTGCGTAACGCGCGGTGTATTTGGCGGCTGCACGGATGCGCAACCGCCTGTAGATCAGATGTGCTTGTGGCACCGCGGTCGGTTCAGCCGTCATCCGCGATGGTGCCGCTGACGTTCATCGAAGCCGGACCGCGGTTGATCGATCCCGCGTGCCGCCGTGGCTGGCGACAGGCCTAACGTTTCGCCCAAGCCGACGGAGACAGGGAGGCTGGGATGGGATCGACGTCACGGACCATAGCGATCGGAACCGCGCTGTCGGGGACGCTCGACATCCTCAGCGCCTTCCTGTTCGGCGCGATGGCCGGCGTGCTGCCGAACCGAATCCTGCGCTACGTGGCGAGCGGCCCCTTCGGCGACGCGATGCGCGACGGCGGGCTGGGCGCGGCGCTGCTCGGGCTCGCCGTGCACTATTCGATCATGGCCGTGATGGTGACGGTGTTCGTCATGGCCGCCCGGCGCCTGCCGGCGCTGCTCCGCCATCCGCTGGCGGCGGGCACGGCCTACGGTATACTCCTCTATTTCGTGATGTACTGGATCGTCGTGCCGCTGCGCTTCCCGGCGAACCTGCCGAAGCTCAATGTCTGGAGCCTCGGCAACGCGCTCTTCTCGCACATCGTCTGCGTCGGCATCCCGATGGCGCTCGTCACCGCTCGCGCGCTACACTCCCGCCGCCCCGCGATCGCCTGAGCGCTAGATGCCTTCGGCGCGGCGCGGCCGGCTCAGCAGCCGCTCGACCGCGGCATCGACCGACACCTTGCCGTCCAGCAGATCGACGACGGCCTCGGTGATCGGCATGTCGACGCCGAGCTCGCGCGCTGCCGCCAGCAGCACCGGCGCGGTGAACGCCCCCTCGGCGACCGTCCGCCGGTTGCTCAACAGCTCGGCGGCGCTCCGGCCCTGGCCGAGCCCCATCCCCAGGCTCATGTTGCGCGACTGCGGGCTCGAGCAGGTGAGCACCAGATCGCCCAGGCCCGACAGTCCACCGAGCGTCGAGGCCTTCGCGCCCTTCGCCACGCCGAAGCGGCTCATCTCGGCGAAGCCGCGTGCGATCAGCGCCGCCTTGGCGTTCTCGCCCAGGCCGCGCCCGACCACCACGCCGCAGGCGATCGCCAGCACGTTCTTGACCGCACCGCCGACCTCGGCGCCGATCACGTCGTCGGTCCAGTAGGGGCGGAAGCCGGGGCGTGCCAGCCGCGCCGCCAACCGCTCGCCGATGGCCTCGTCGGCGCAGGCGAGCGTGATCGCGGTCGGCAAGCCCTTCGCCACCTCGTGGGCGAAGGTCGGGCCCGACAGCACCGCGATCGCCGCACCGGGGTCGGCCTCTTCGGCCGCCTCGGACATCAGCTTGCCGCTGCCCGCCTCGATCCCCTTCGAGCACAGCACGACCGGCCGATCGGCGCGCGTCGGCGCCTGCGCCAGCACGCTGCGCAGAAACTGCGCCGGCGTCACCACCAGCCACATGTCGCAGGCACCAACATCGTCAAGATCGCCCGTCGCCCGCACGCCCGGGTCGAGCGGCACGCCCGGCAGGAACGCTTCGTTGACATGGTCGCGATTGATGCCCTCGATGACCTCGGCCTCGCGCGCCCAGATCGTCACCGGCCCGTTCGCCGCCGCCACCTGTGCCAGCGCCGTGCCCCACGCGCCGCCGCCGATTACCCCTACATGCGTCATGCCTTGACCCCCGCTCCTCGTGCCGGCGCCGCATCCGGATCGAGCGGCCAGCGCGGCCGCGCCGGCACGTCGAACCCGTTCACCAGGCCCAGCTTGAACCGCTCCGCGCCCGCCCAGGCGATCATCGCGGCATTGTCGGTGCACAGCCACCCCGGCGGTGCCACGAAGGGCAGTCCCTTCGCCGCCGCCAGCTCGGTCAGCGCCGCGCGGATCGCCGAATTGGCCGCGACGCCGCCCGCCACCACCAGCGCGCTGATCTCGCCCGCCGCTTCGATCGCGCGCGCGGTCCGGCCGACCAGGCAGTCGACCACCGCCTGCTGGAAGCTCGCCGCCAGATCGGCGGTGGCGTCGGGCTGCGCCTGCGCCGCGCGCAGCACCGCGGTCTTGAGGCCGGCAAAGGAGAAGTGCGGCTCGGACGTATTCACCAGCGGCCGCGGCAGCTTGAAGCGGGCGGGATCGCCGTCGCGCGCCGCGCGCTCGACCGCCGGCCCGCCCGGGAAGCCCAGCTTCAGGATCTTCGCCACCTTGTCGAACGCCTCGCCGGCCGCATCGTCGATCGTGGTGGCGAGCCGCCGGTAGCGCCCCACCCCCTCCACTTTAAGCAGCTGGCAGTGCCCGCCCGACACCAGCAGAAGCAGGTAGGGAAACTCGATCTCGGGCGCGACGAGCCGCGGCGACAGCGCATGGCCTTCCAGATGGTTGATCGCGATCAGCGGCTTGTGCGCGGCGAGCGCCAGCGCCTTGCCGGTCACCAGTCCCACCATCACTCCGCCGATCAGCCCCGGCCCGGCGGTCGCTGCGATCGCATCGACGTCACGCAAGGTCAGTCCGGCATCCGCCAACACCGCTTCCACCATCGGCGCCAGCACCTCGACATGCGCGCGCGCCGCGATCTCGGGCACCACGCCGCCGTAAATGCGGTGATCGTCGTCCTGGCTCGCCACCCGCTGCGCCAGGATCGTTCGGTCGGCGCACACCAGCGCCACCGCCGTCTCGTCGCAGCTCGATTCGATGCCGAGGATGAGGGGATGGGACATTCGTTTCCTTGTAAGCTTGAGGCAGCCCTAGCATAAGCCCACCCCGTGGAGACAATGCTGAAGCTAGGGACGCGCGGATCGCCGCTCGCGCTCACGCAGGCCCGGATGGTGGCGGAGGCGCTGTGCGCCGCGCACGGCTGGACCGAAGATGCGGTGGCGATCGTGCCGATCAAGACCACCGGCGATAAGGTGCAGGACCGCCCCCTGGCCGAGATCGGCGGCAAGGCGCTGTGGACCAAGGAGCTCGAAGCCGCGCTCCTCGACGGGCGCATCGACATCGCCGTCCATTCGATGAAGGATGTCGAGACCTGGCGTCCCGACACGCTCGCCATTGCCGCGATGCTGCCGCGCGCCGACGTGCGCGACCGGCTGCTCGCGAACGACTGCGACGATTTCATGTGTCTGCCGCAAGGCGCGCGCCTCGGCACCTCGTCCCCGCGCCGCGCGGCGCAGGCGCTCCATGCCCGGCCCGACCTGTCGATCATCCCCTTCCGCGGCAATGTCGACACCCGCATCTCGAAGCTGCGCACCGGCGAGGCGGACGCGACGCTGCTCGCTGCCGCCGGCCTCGACCGCCTCGGCCGCCCCGACGTCGGCACGCCGATCCCGCCCGAGCTTTTCCTCCCCGCCCCCGCACAGGGCGCAGTCGGCGTCGAGCTGCGCGCCGACGACGCGGCGACCCAAGCGCTCGTTGCCGCGATCGACCACGCACCCACCTCGCTCGCCGTCCGGGCCGAGCGCGCGC
>JAEZQR010000019.1 GCA_023413015.1 Pseudomonadota bacterium | reverse complement strand
GTGCATCGATTGCAGATATAAATATATCTTTATATGCGGTCAACGGATTGACAGCGTGGAGCCTTGTTGCTTCCAGCGCATTCAGCCCGCAACCAGGGCCGCACCTAGGAGAACCACGTTGCGTGCGATCCGAGTACCTGCCCTTCTCGCCAGCACCCTTCTTGCCGCCTGCGCCACGATGCCTGGCAATCAGTTGCAGGCCGAGCGCGATCCGCTCGAGAAGACCAACCGCGCCATCTACAGCTTCAATCGCGGCCTCGACAAAGCGGTGGTGACGCCTGCGACGAAGGTCTACCGCGCTGCCATTCCGAAGGCGGCGCAGCGCGGCGTCACCAACGTCTTCAACAACGTCGACGAGCCCTTCTCCTTCATCAATGCGCTGCTGCAGGGCAAGGTCGAGCAGGCCGCCCGCACCTTTGCGCGCTTCGCGATCAACACGGTCCTCGGCGTCGGCGGTCTCGCCGACCATGCGACCGACATGGGCCTGCCGGAGGAGCCGGAAGATCTCGGCCAGACCTTTGCTGTCTGGGGCATGAAGTCGGGCCCCTACATCATGCTCCCGTTCTTCGGGCCCTCGACGCTACGCGACACGATCGGTTTCGGCATCGAGCGCGTCGGCGATCCTTATCGGATCGCCGTCGGCGAGGCGCATCTGTCGTTCGAGGAACAAGTTGCGCTGTCCGGCCTCGAACTGATCGACACGCGCTCCTACGTGATGGATACCGCCGATGCGCTGCTGAAGGGCAGCGCCGACGAATATGCGACGGTGCGCGCAGCCTATCTCCAGTACCGCTGGAACGTCATTCACGACGGTGCGCCGCCCGAGGATGAGGAGATGGCGCCGCCCGCTTCCGTCGTCACCCCGGCGGCCGATTCGGCTCCAGCTGGCAATGAAGCGGAACAGCCCGCCCAGTCCACGGAGCCTAGCGAGGGTAAACCGCAGTCCTAGCGGCCCTGCATATTGGTGCTGCCACCCGGCATGCGGATCTCGAGACGGTCTAGCGCTTCCGTCAGCCAGATCTGGCAGGCCAGCCGGGACGTGCGCGACACGCCATAGGCGAAGTCGAGCATATCCTCCTCCTCCTCGCTTGCCGGTGGCAGCTTGGCGAAGTCGTCGGCCGCGATGATCACATGGCAGGTGGAGCAGGCCATCGCGCCTTCGCATGCGCCCTCGAGCGGCTGATCATGGGCCTGTGCAAGTTCGAGCAGCCGCATGCCTGGAGCCCCCTCCGCCTCCACGACCTTGCGGCCGTCTGACGATACGAACCGAACCTTCGTCACGCTGCCCGCACTCCCTGTCCCCTTACCGCCACGTTGATCATCGCCATCGCGCGGTCGATCTCCTCCTCGGTAGTGAACCGCCCCCACCCGATGCGCAGCGTCGCCTTGGCGAGCGCCTCGGACAGCCCGAGCGCCGCGAGCACGTGGCTCGGCTTGCCCTTGGCTGAGGCACAGGCAGCGCCAGCCGACACCGCCAGCTCGCGTAGGTCGCCGAGCAGGCGGGCGCCATCCACATTGGGGAAGCTCAGGTTGAGATTACCGCGCCAGCGGGCGGTCGCCGAACCGTTGAGTCGATAGGGCACCTCCAGCCGCGCAAGCGCGCGCTCCCATAGTGCCTCGGCATGTGCGGCATCTTCCGCCATGCGCGTGCCGGCGATCTCGGCTGCTTTGCCGAGACCGACGCAGAGCATCGTCGGCAGCGTGCCCGAGCGCAGTCCATTCCCTTCTTGCCCACCACCATGCATCTGCGGCGCAAGCCGGGTGCTGGGGCGCACATAGAGCGCGCCGCTCCCTTTGGGGCCGTAGATCTTGTGGCCTGAAATGCTGAGGAGATCGACACTCAGTGCTTCGACGTCGAGCGGCAGCTTGCCGAACGCCTGCGCCGCGTCGCAATGCATCACCGCGCCTGCGCGATGCGCCAGCGCCGCGATCTCAGCGATCGGCTGGACGACACCAATCTCGTTGTTGACCGCCATCGCCGAGACGATCGCCACGTCCTCGCCGATGGCTGCCTCGACTTCGTCGAGACGCAGCAGCCCGTCGGCGTCGACGCTGAGCAGCGTCAGCTCGGCACCCAACTCACGAAGATACTCCGCAGTGTCGCGCACGCAGCTGTGTTCGGTGGCGACGGTCACGATGCGACGGCGGCGCTGCCCCGGGGCGGTCAGCACGCCCTTCAAGGCAAGGTTGGATGCCTCGGTTGCACCGCTGGTGAAGACGATCGTCTCGGGCGCCGCACCGATCAAGCCCGCCACCTGCGCCCGGGCCGCGTCGATCGCCGCCTCCGCCTCCCAGCCAAAGCGGTGCGGCGAATGCGGGTTGCCGAAGCGCTCGATGAGGTAGGGCTGCATCGCCGCACCCACCGCCGGATCAACCGGCGTCGTCGCCTGATAATCGAGATAGATCGGCCGCCGCATCATGCCACCTTCGCTGCCTGCCGCTTCGCCAGCGCAAGCCAGGCGGCGGCGAATCCGTCGACTTCGGCCTCGGTCGTTCCCCACCCCAGACTCACCCGGATCGCCTCGCCTGCCGCTTGGGGCTCGACGCCCATCGCTTCGAGGACATGGCTCGTCTTCACCTTGCCCGACGAGCAGGCCGCGCCGCTCGACACCTGATAGCCGGCGAGGTCGAGCGCGATCAGCTGCGTCGAGGCCGGCACGCCGGGCATGCGAATACAGCTCGTCGTGCCAAGACGCGGCGCGCCAGCGCCGTAGATCTCGGTTGCCGGCCATTCCGCCGCGAGTCGCGCCTCCAGCCGGTCGCGCAGGTCGCTTGCCCGGTCCAGCCAGGCCGCTTCGGTCGTGCGTACGTCGAGCGCCGCCGCGAAACCGGCGATGCCCGGCAGATTCTCGGTGCCGGCGCGGTAGCCGTGTTCCTGCCCGCCGCCGCGCTGAACGCCGGTAAAATCGTCGGCACAGCGCACGATCAGCGCGCCTACGCCCGGCGGTCCGCCGAGCTTGTGCGCGGAGACGGCGACGAAGTCGGCCGCCGGCAGCGACAGCTTGCCCGCCGATTGTACCGCATCGACCAGCACGCGCGCCCCGTGGGTGCGCGCCACTTGCAGCACCTGTTCGACCGGCTGGATGACGCCTGTCTCGTTGTTGACGTGCATCACCGCGACGAGCGCCGGCTTCGGCGCGTCCGCCAGCAGCTGGTCGAGCGCCACCAGATCGACGCGCCCTTCGGCATCGACTGGCACGGTCAGGGCGCCGCCTGCCTGCAGCCGTACCGCGTCATGCTCGACCGCCGAGACGATTCGCACGGCCGTCGCGGCGCCGCGGAGCGCGAGGCCCAGTGCTTCGGTGCCACCCCCGGTGAACACCACCGCCTGCGGCTGGCAGCCGAGATGCCGGGCGACTGTCTCACGCGCCGCCTCGAGTCGCCCATGCGCGCGCCTACCCACAGTATGAACCGAGGAGGGATTCGCCCACGCGCGCGCCGCTTCCGCCATGGCGTCAATCGCTGCCGGTTCGAGCGGCGCGGTTGCGTTGTAGTCGAGGTAGGCTGTCACGGGGGCGATTCGTTTCCGTTGCGGAGTCAAGGCCTGTCCATATATAGGCGCGCCATGCCAGAAGTCATTTTCCCCGGCCCGGAAGGGCGTTTGGAGGGCCGCTACCAGCCCGGCACCCGGCCCCGCGCGCCGGTCGCGATCATCCTCCACCCGCACCCCGGCACGATGAACAACCACATCGTGCACATGCTCTACAACATATTCACCAAGCGCGGATTCGCGACGCTGCGCTTCAACTTCCGCGGTGTCGGGCGAAGCCAGGGCGAGTTCGACAACGGCATCGGCGAGCTGTCGGATGCCGCAAGCGCGCTCGACTGGCTACAGCAATACAACCCGGAGGCGCAGACCACCTGGGTCGCCGGCTTCAGCTTCGGCGCCTGGATTGGCATGCAGCTGCTGATGCGCCGGCCCGAGATCAAGGGCTTCATCTCGATCGCCCCGCCGGCCAATCTCTACGACTTCGGCTTCCTCGCGCCCTGCCCCTCGTCGGGCATCATCATCAACGGCTCGGCCGACGAGGTGGTGACGCCGATCGGGGTGCAGAAGCTCGTCGACAAGCTCAAGACGCAGAAGCACATCACGATCACGCACGAGACGATCGAGGGCGCGAACCATTTCTTTGAGAAGGAGATGGACCAGCTCCAGGCAACCGTCGAGGGCTACCTCGACATGCGGATCGCGTCCGGGAAATAGTCCCCTCAGGGCAGGCTCACCCGTCCTCCCACCGTCGGCTCCGGCACGCCGGTCGTCGTCGGGAAGCTCGTCGGCCTGCCGTCAAGCACGCGCACCGCGAGGTAGGCGAACGCCTGCGCCTCGAGCATGTCGCCATCCCACCCGACCGCCTCGACCGGCCCGACCGGCATGTTGAGCCGCTGCTGGAGCATGCGCATCATCGTCCGGTTGTGCCGCCCGCCGCCAGTCACCAGCAGCCGCGCCGTCGGCTCGGGCGCGTGGCGCAGCGCGATGCGCACCGTCTCGGCGGTGAAGGCGGCAAGTGTCGCTGCCCCGTCCTCAAGGCTCAGGCCACGCACCGCCTCGATCGAGAAGTCATGGCGGTCGAGCGACTTGGGCGGCGCGAGGTCGAACCATGGCAGGTCGCACATTGCCGCCAGCCGCTCCTCGTGCACCCGCCCCCGCGCTGCCAGCGCGCCGCCGGCATCGTGACTGAGGCCGCCCCGCTCGCGCACCCAGTCGTCGATCAGGGCATTGCCGGGGCCGGTGTCGAAGGCGAGCATGTCGTCGTCGGCCGTGCCGAACCAGGTGATGTTGCCGACGCCGCCGAGGTTGAGCACCGCGACCGCCTGCCGGCAGCCGAGCCCCGGCACCTCGCGCAGCGGCTCGACGAGCGCCTGATGAAACACCGGCACCAGCGGCGCCCCCTGCCCGCCTTTCGCCACGTCGGCCGAGCGGAAATCGTTGACGACGGCCACGCCCGACAGCCTGGCTAGCAGCGCGCCATCGCCGATCTGCCACGTCCAGCGCCGGTCGGGCCGGTGCGCGATCGTCTGGCCGTGGAGGCCGATCACGTCGATCTCCTCCGGCGCGTTACCGGCCTTCGCCAGCAGCGCCTCGACCGCTTCGTCATGCACCACGGTCAGGTCGAGCGCGATACGGTCAATTTCCTCGTGCGGCGCGGGCGCGGGCATCGCGAGCGCGATCTCCATCGCGCGGCGCAGCTTGGCACGCATCGGCTCGTCATAGGGCTGTGAATGCACCTCGATCGGCCGGACGATTTTGTCGCCGTCGGTTTCGATCAGCGCCGCGTCCACGCCGTCCATCGAGGTTCCCGACATCAGCCCGACTGCCAGGCGCAACCCGCTACCCACGTCGCCTCACTCCGTGCTAAGCGCGGCGCGCCATGACAGCCTACCGCTCCGATCTCCTCCGCGTCCTAGACGAACGCGGCTACATCCACCAGACGACCGATGCCGCAGCGCTCGACGAGCTTGCCGCGCGCCAGATCGTGCCCGGCTACATCGGCTTCGATCCCACCGCGCCGTCGCTGCACGTCGGCAGCCTCGTCCAGATCATGCTGCTGCGGCGTCTCCAGCAGACTGGCCACAAGCCGATCGTGGTGATGGGCGGCGGCACCGGCAAGATCGGCGACCCGAGCTTCAAGGACGAAGCGCGCAAGCTGATGACCGATGAGGTGATCGCGCAGAATGTCGCGTCGATCAAACGCATCTTCGAACGCTTCCTGACCTTCGGTGACGGTCCGTCCGATGCGATCATGGTCGACAACGCCGAATGGCTCGATCGGCTCGAATATATCCCGTTCCTGCGCGACATCGGCCAGCATTTCTCGGTCAACCGGATGCTGAGCTTCGATTCGGTGAAGCTGCGCCTCGACCGCGAGCAGTCGCTGAGCTTCCTCGAATTCAACTACATGATCCTGCAGGCCTACGACTTCCGCGAGCTTCAGCGCCGCTACGGCTGCCGGCTGCAGATGGGCGGCTCGGACCAGTGGGGCAATATCGTCAACGGCATCGAGCTCACGCGCCGGGTCGATGGCGTCGAGGTCTATGGCGTGACCACGCCGCTCATCACCACGGCCGACGGCGGCAAGATGGGCAAGACCATGTCGGGCGCGGTGTGGCTGAACGAGGAGAGCCTGCCTACGTACGATTACTGGCAATTCTGGCGGAACACGCACGATGCCGACGTCGGCCGCTTCCTGCGGCTGTTCACGGACCTTCCGCTCGACGAGATCGTGCGGCTGGAGTCGCTGCCGGGCGCCGAGATCAACGAGGCGAAGAAGGTGCTCGCCGATGCCGCGACCGCCATGTGCCGCGGCGAGGAAGCAGCGAAAGCGGCCGCCGAGACGGCGCGCACGACCTTCGAGCAGGGCGCGGCTGGCGCTGATTTGCCCACGCTCAGCGTTACCGGCTCCATCGGGCTCGTCGATGCCATGGTACAGCTCGGCCTCGTCGGCTCGAAGAACGAGGCCCGGCGCCTGATCGCCCAGGGCGGCGCGCGCATCGACGGCGATGCGGTCACCGACGAAGCCCATATCATCGCCGTCAGCGATCAGGTGAAGGTCTCAGCCGGCAAGAAGAAGCACGGCGTCCTCACGCCGGCGTAGCAAGAACCATAACTCGTACGTCATCCCGGCTGTCCGCCGGGATGACGACCTAAAGCCGACCTTACCGCGAAGACGTCGACCAGGGGCGCCAGTTGAGCACGTCGCGGTCGGCCTTGCGCCGCGCCTCCGGGGTGATCCGGGCGGCCAGTTTCGCCACGGCCGATCTGCTTGCCTCGGCGGTCGCACCATAGCCCCGCACATGGGCGAGGCGGGCCCATTTGTAGGCGTTGCTCAGATCCCGCCCCGTCCCCTGCCCCTTGGCGAACGCGTCGGACAGCGCGAGCTGTGCCGGCGCATAGCCGCGGTGTGCTGCACGGTAGAAATAGGCGACCGCGGTCCCGGGATCAGCCTTCACGCCCTTGCCGCTGGCGTACATCGTGCCCAGCATCGTCTCGGCGATCGCCGAGCCCTGGGCGGCCAGCGTCTTGAATTCACGTCGGGCGACGCGAAACTTGCCGGCCTCGTAGGCGGCGACCGCACGATCGAACCGGGCCGCATTATCGGGCGCGGCGAGCGCCGGGACGGCTAATAGCAACGCGATCGGAACGAAATAGCGCATGTTCCGCCTTTGCCGTGCGCTCAGCCCGACCGCAAGAGGCCGACCGCTGCATCCCGCTCGAACAGGTAGAGGAGGATGCGCGCCGCCTGCCCGCGCGGGCTGTCGAGGCCGCCGTCGCGATCGACGAG
>JAEZQR010000104.1 GCA_023413015.1 Pseudomonadota bacterium | reverse complement strand
TGATCGCCCTGATTAGGTAAGAATCTGTTGTTCGGAGACGTGGCCCTGCCTCAGGCCGCCTTCTTGAGATGCCGCCGGCCGAGCAGCTCGGCGATCTGCACCGCGTTCAGCGCCGCGCCCTTGCGCAAGTTATCGCTGACGCACCACAGCGCGAGGCCGTTCTCGACGGTCGGGTCCTTGCGCACGCGGCTGACATAGGTCGCATATTCGCCAACCGACTCGATCGGCGTGACGTAGCCGCCGTCCTCGCGCTTATCAACGAGCATGACGCCCGGCGCCTCGCGCAGGATGCGCTGCGCCTCGGCGACCGACAGCGGCCGCTCGAACTCGATGTTGATTGCTTCCGAATGGCCGACGAACACCGGCACGCGCACGCAGGTCGCGGTCACCTGGATGTCGGGGTCGAGGATCTTCACCGTCTCGGCCGCCATCTTCCACTCTTCCTTGGTGTAGCCGTCGTAGCCGCTGTCCGGCCCAAGGAAGACGTCGATGTGCGGGATCACGTTGAACGCGATCTGCTTGGTGAACTTCCGGTTCTCCTTGGGATCGCCGACGAACACCGCGCGGGTCTGCTCGAACAACTCGTCCATGCCTTCCTTGCCGGCGCCCGACACCGACTGGTAGGTCGAGACGACCACGCGCTTGATGCCGGCCGCGTCATGGAGCGGCTTCAGCGCCACGACCATCTGCGCGGTCGAGCAGTTCGGGTTCGCGATGATGTTGCGCTTGGTGTAGCCGTCGATCGCCTCGGGGTTCACCTCGGGCACGATCAGCGGCACGTCGGGCTCGTAGCGGTAGAGCGACGAGTTATCGATGACGGTGCAGCCGGCAGCAGCCGCCTTCGGCGCGTACTGCTTCGCCGGGCCCGAGCCGGCGGCGAACAGCGCGATGTCCCAGCCTGAGAAGTCGAAATGCTCGATGTTCTTGACCTTGAGCTCGCGCCCGGTGTCGCCGAAATCGATGATGTCGCCGGTCGAGCGCGGGCTCGCCACGGCGGCGATGTCGGCGAGCGGGAATTCGCGCTCGGCCAGGATGTTGAGCATCTCGCGACCGACGTTTCCGGTCGCGCCGACCACGACGACGCGGTAGGCCATTTCAGTTCCTCCTGATGGACGGCCGCGGATATCGTCCGCGCCCTATTCGGTGACAAGACACAAAATCTATGCGGGCACGAACCGCCGCAGCCCCTCCGGCCGGACGGTCCCGACGGTGACGAAGAACTTCATGAAATCCTCGACGCTCATGCCTGGCACCGCCACGACGCTCTCGGTCGGCACGAACAGCAGCGCGCCGCCGACCGGCACCGGCGCGGTGGTGAGCAGCACGAGCTGGCGCGGCTGCCCACCGACGTCGAACAGCTCGGGCGTCACGAGAAGCGCGAGCGTCTCGGTGCTGCCCATCCGGACGGCGACGACGCGCATCCCCTCGAACTGCCCCGCCCCTTCCTGGGGCCCCAGCATGCGGACGAGCTGCGCGATCGGGCGATAGACCGATCGCAGCACCGGCACGCGGTCGATGAAGCGGTCGAACCCCTGCTCGAGCCGGCGCCGCAGGCTGGTCTGGACGAGCAGGCCGAGGAGCGCGATCAGCACGAGCGTCAGCGCCATGCCGATCCAGAAGGCGGCGGCCTCCGCCTGCCCGCCGATCAGCACCGAGCCTCCGGACGCGATGGCGCGGCCGATGAAGCTTTCGGGCCCGACCGCGGCGCGCAGATAGCCGCCGAGCCAGTCGAGCACGACGATCGTCAGGATGATCGGCGCGAGGAAGAACAGGCCGGTGAGGAAGGCGCCGAGCGCCCGCTTCCCGAACCGGCGCAGGCCGTCGTTCACGCCAGCCGTTCCAGCACGGCATCGCCCATTTGCCGCGTGCTCGCGTCGCCGCCGATGTCGCGCGTGCGGATGCCGGCGTCGAGCGTCGCGGCCACCGCAGCTTCGACGCGCGCCGCGAGATCGGGCCGGCCCAGGCTGTGACGCAGCGCCATCGCCAGGCTCAGGATGCTGGCGCAGGGGTTAGCGAGCCCCTGCCCCGCGATATCGGGCGCGGAGCCGTGGATCGGCTCGTAGAGGCCGGGCTTCCCCGCATCGCCGAGCGCGGCCGACGGCAGCATGCCGAGCGAGCCGGTGAGCATCGCCGCCTCGTCGGACAGGATGTCGCCGAACAGATTGTCGGTGAGGATGATGTCGAACTGCTTCGGCGCCCGCACCAGCTGCATCGCCATGTTGTCGGCGAGCATATGGGTAAGCTCGACGTGCGGATATTCGGCATCGCGCAGCGCCTGCACCTCCTGCCGCCAGAGCAGGCCCGACTCCATCACGTTCGACTTCTCGGCCGAGCAGACGCGCCCCGTGCGGCCGGCGGCGAGCTCGAACGCCACGCGCGCGACGCGGCGTATCTCGGCGCTGGTGTAGACCTGCGTATTGACCCCGCGCCGCTTGCCGCCGCCCAGATCCTCGATCCCGCGCGGCTCGCCGAAATAGACGCCGCCCGTCAGCTCGCGTACGAACAGGATGTCGAGCCCCTCGACATGCTCGCGCTTCAAGGTCGAGGCGTCGGCAAGCGCCGGAAAGCAGACCGCCGGCCGCAGGTTCGCATAGACCTTCATCCCCGCCCGCAACTTGAGCAGTCCAGCCTCGGGCCGCTTGTCGAACGGCTGGTCCGTCCACTTCGGCCCGCCGACCGCGCCCATCAGGACGGCCGCGACCGAGCCTGCACGCTCGATCGTCGCCGGCTCGATCGGCACGCCGACCGTGTCGATCGCCGCCCCGCCGAACAGCGCCTCCTCCATCATGACGTCGAGGCCGGCATTGGTGTTGAGCCATTCGACGACACGGCGGCTTTCGGCAGTGACTTCCGGGCCGATGCCGTCGCCGGGGAGAAGAAGGAGAGTCTGGGTCATCTTGTGGTACTTACCCGCTATCGTCATCCCGGCGAAGGCCGGGACCCAGAAAAACCGACCTTCTGGGTCCCGGCCTTCGCCGGGATGACGGATTCGAAAGTGTCAGGCCGCCCGACTCGCCGCGCCGCTCACCCACGGCCGCTCGCGCGTCAGCCGCACCTCGTAGGCTGTAATGTCGGATTCCAGCTGCGCAGTAAGACCGATCTCGTCGAGGCCCTTGAGCAGGCAGTGCTTGCGGAACGGATCGATCTCGAAGGTGAAGCGGTCCTGGAACGGCGTGGTGACGACCTGGTTCTCGAGGTCGACCGTGATCTCGTGGTCGGGCGCGATTTCCATCAGCCGATCAATCTGCGCCTGCGGCAGCGCCACGAGCAGCATACCGTTCTTGAATGCATTGCCGGCGAAGATGTCGGCGAAGCTCGGCGCGATGACGACGAGGAAACCGAGGTCGGCGAGCGCCCAAGGCGCATGCTCGCGGCTGGAGCCGCAGCCGAAATTGTCGCCGGCGATCAGGATCGGCGCGCCCTTGTAGCGCGGCTGGTCGAACAGATTGTCCGGGTCCTCGCGCAGCGCGGCGAATGCCCCCGTGCCCAGCCCGGCGCGGCTGACGGTCTTGAGGAAGCGTGCGGGGATGATGACGTCGGTATCGACGTTCTTCTGCCCGAAGGGCACGGCGACGCCGGTCAAGGTCGTGAAAGCCTGCATGATCAGCCTACCAGTTGGCGCACGTCGGTGAGGCGCCCGGTCACGGCCGCCGCCGCCGCCATCGCGGGCGACAGCAGGTGCGTGCGTGCGCCCGGTCCCTGGCGTCCGACGAAATTGCGGTTGGAGGTCGAGGCGCAACGCTCACCCGCCGGCACCTTGTCCGGGTTCATGGCAAGGCACATCGAGCAGCCGGGCTCGCGCCACTCGAACCCCGCCTCGGTGAACACGCGATCGAGCCCTTCCGCCTCCGCCTGCCGCTTGACGAGGCCGGAGCCCGGCACGACGAGCGCCTGCCGCACGTTCGGCGCCACCTTGCGGCCCCGGGCAACCTCGGCCGCCGCGCGCAGATCCTCGATGCGGCTGTTGGTGCAGCTGCCGATGAAGATGTTCTCGACAGCCACATCCTCCAGCCGCGTGCCCGCGCTGAGGCCCATATAGGCGAGCGACTTCTCGGCAGCGGCGCGCTTGGCCGGATCGGCGAAGCTGTCGGGCGCGGGCACCGTGCCGGTGATCGGCACCACGTCCTCGGGGCTCGTGCCCCAGGTGACGAGCGGCGCGATCGCGGCCGCGTCGATCGTCACGACGCGGTCATAGCTTGCCCCTCGATCGCTGGCGAGCGTGCGCCAGTAGGCGACCGCCGCCTCCCAGTCGGCGCCCTTCGGCGCGCGCGAGCGATCCTTCAGGTAAGCGAACGTCTTGTCGTCGGGCGCGACCAGGCCGGAACGGGCGCCGGCCTCGATCGCCATGTTGCACAGGGTCATCCGCCCCTCGATCGACAGGTCGCGGATCGCCTCGCCGGTATATTCGATGACATGGCCGGTGCCGCCGGCCGTCCCCAGCGCGCCGCAGACGGCGAGCGCCACATCCTTGGACGTCACCGCAAAGCCGAGCGAGCCCGTGACGCGCACCTCCATCGTCCTCGACTGGCGCAGCAGCAGCGTCTGCGTCGCGAAGACATGCTCGATCTCCGAGGTGCCGATGCCGAAGGCGAGCGCGCCGAACGCCCCATGCGTCGCGGTATGGCTGTCGCCGCAGACGATGGTGAGCCCAGGCAGCGTGAAGCCCTGCTCCGGTCCGATGACATGGACGATGCCCTGCTCGACGGCATCGATCGCGATCTGCTCGATGCCGAACTCGGCGCAGTTCTTCGCGAGCATCGCCAGCTGCGTCGCCGATTCCGGATCGGGATTAGGCAGGTGCCGCGCCTTGG
>JAEZQR010000100.1 GCA_023413015.1 Pseudomonadota bacterium | reverse complement strand
GCATGTCCCTTGGCGCGCTCGACGACCGCCGGCTCCTGCGCCAGCCGGCGCAGCACGGCGAAGTCGACCGCATCGGGCGCGCGGACCAGCTCGGGCGTCTTCGGCTGCTCGTCCAACGAGGCGATCAGGCGCGGCAAAGTCGAGAAATCGAGCCGTGCGTTGCGCCAGATGAGCTGGCTGAGCGGCGGGAACTCGTGGTTCTCGATCGCCTCGATCTCTTCCGCCTCGAAACCGCGCACCTCGTCCGAGCCGAGCTGCACCATGCCGAAGGTGCCGTCCTTCTGATAGCGGCCGGCGCGGCCGGCGATCTGCGCCATCTCGGCCGTGGTGAGCCGGCGGTGACGGCGGCCGTCGAATTTGGACAGCGACGCGAAGGCGACATGGGCGATGTCCATGTTGAGGCCCATGCCGACCGCATCGGTCGCGACGAGATAATCGACCTCGCCTGACTGGTAGAGCTCGACCTGCGCATTGCGCGTACGTGGCGACAGGCCGCCCATCACCACCGCCGCGCCGCCCTTGTGCCGGCGCAGCATCTCGGCAAGCGCGTAGACATCTTCCGCCGTGAAGGCGACGATCGCCGTACGCTTGGGCAGGCGCGACAGCTTCTTCGGGCCGGCATAGGTGAGCGTCGAGAAGCGCGGGCGGGTGACGATCTCCGCGTCCGGGAGCAGCCGCCGGATCAGCGGTCGCAGCGTCTCGGACCCGAGGATCATCGTCTCGGCATAGCCGCGGCGATGGAGCAGCCGGTCGGTGAACACATGGCCGCGCTCGAGATCGGCGCCGGTCTGCGCCTCATCGAGCGCGACGAATGCCACCTCGCGGTCGGAGGGCATCGATTCGGCGGTGCACAGGAAGTAGCGCGCGCCTTCAGGCAGGATCTTCTCCTCGCCCGTAATCAGTGCGACCTGACGCTCACCCTTTATCTTGACGACGCGGTCGTAGACTTCGCGCGCCAGCAGGCGCAGCGGGAATCCCATCATTCCGCTGGCATGTCCGCACATGCGTTCGACGGCGAGATGGGTCTTGCCCGTGTTGGTGGGGCCGAGGACGGCGGTGAGGGTGGCGCGAAGCGGCCCGCTCATGAACCCAAGATGGTGTCGGGAGCCCCCGACGGCAAGCGGTTACAACAACGCCTCATCGCACCCCGCGTAACGCATGAGCCACGAGGAAGGTTACATGTTTCGGGTCTGCACTCAAGTGAACCTTCAAAGAAGGTCGGCTCACCGCAACCGGGCACGGCAGGGCGGGCCGTTTAATTGACATTAAACCCCTCTCCCGACAGTTTGCCGGCCTTAACCATAGCCGTAATGCTTTGGTGATGAAGTGGGGGTTGCGGTTCGCCCGATCAGGCGCGGGCCGCAAAAAATGGGGCGGGGGTCGCGTGTTCCAACCGACAGTGCGTTCGTTCGGCGGCGCTGAAGCCGTGTCCGTGCCGGCTGCGACCGCGCTCTCCCGACCGGTGGCAACCGCCCAACGCTTCAAGAATTTCTGGCGCGACCTGGACCTCTCCGAACTCGACCTCGTCACCGATCTGGGCGACGGGATCGGCTCGCGGACGTGGTGGCGCGGGTTTGCCACGTTGCTGCTGCTGAGTGTCGCGACGATCGAGATCGGCACCCGCCCGTTCGCGCTACCGGCTCCCGTACCGCCAGCGCTGACCCCCGAGCAGCTGCCGCTCGCCGCCCCGGCGACGATCGCGCCGCTCGCGCTCGGCGGCACCACCGGCGAGCAGATCGCCCCGACCAGCAAGGTCGTGCGCCTCGCCGAGCCCCCCGAGCGGCCGCGCGTCGAGGTCGTGGCGCGACTACGTGCCGTCGACAGCGTTCAGGGCGCCCTCCGCCGCGCCGGCGTCAGCGCCGACGAGGTAGCGACAATCGTCAGCCTGATCGGCAGTGAAACCGATGTCAGGAAGCTGAAGCCCGGCACCGGCTTCGACCTCGTGCTCGGCCGCCGCGAGAGCAAGAGCATGCCCCGCCCGCTCGAAAGCCTCGCCTTCCGCGCGGCCTTCGACCTCAAGCTCGAGGTAAACCGTACCGAGGACGGCACGCTCAAGCTCAAGCGGATTCCGATCAAGGTCGACGACACGCCGCTGCGCGTATCGAACCGCGTCGGCGGCAGCCTCTACAAATCGGCCCGCGCCGCCGGCGTGCCCGCGCGGATCGTCAGCGAATATATCAAGCTGATGTCCTACGGGCTCGACTTCCAGCGCGACGTGAAGGGCAGCGACAATTTCGACATCATCGTCGAGCATCGCCGCGCCGAGACCGGCGAGACCGAGACCGGCCGCCTGCTCTATGCCGGGCTCGACCAAGGCAAGCGCAGGATCGAGTTGATGCGCTGGGATCCGGCGGGCGACCGCGAGCAGTTCTTCCACGCCGACGGATCGAGCGCGAAGAAGGGCCTGATGAAGACGCCGATCGACGGTGCGCGCATGTCGTCGGGCTTCGGCATGCGCTTCCACCCGATCCTCGGCTATTCGCGCCTGCACAAGGGCACCGACTTCGCCGCCGGCACCGGCACGCCGATCATGGCGGCGGCGAGCGGAACGGTCGTCTATGCCGGCGTCTACCGCGGCTACGGCAACCACATCCGCATTCGGCACGCGAACGGCATCGAGACGACCTACAGCCACATGAGCCGTTTCGCCAAGGCGCGCGTCGGTTCGCGGGTCGAGCAGGGCCAGGTGATCGGCTATGTCGGCACCACCGGCCTGTCGACCGGTCCGCACCTGCACTATGAAGTCTATCTGCGCGGCAAGCCGGTCGACCCGCGCGGTGCCAAGCTGCCGTTCGGCGTGCAGCTGGCCGGCGGCGAGCTCTCGCGCTTCAAGGCGCAGATGGCGCGCCTGCGCGGACTGCGGGCGCAGGGCGTCAGCGGCATCGACGAGCTGGCCGAAGCGAAGAAGGCCGAGAAGAAGGGCTAATCGCGCGACCAGCGGGCGAAGATGGCGGTGGGCAGCAGCTTGCCGCGCGCTTCCTCGCGGATCGTCATCTCGCCCATCTCGATGCGGCCGCCGAGGTCGCCGAGCGCATCCTGCAGCAGTTCACCGATCGCGACCGCCGACATGCGGATGGCGTAGACGGTGAGGACGAGGAAGCGCGAGCGCTCGTCGAGCAGGCTGCGGCCGTGCGCGATCAGCTCGGGCAGCTTCTCGTAAAGCTCCCACACCTCGCCGTTCGGACCGCGGCCATATTTGGGCGGATCGAGGATGACGCCGTCGTAGCGACGGCCGCGACGCACCTCGCGCGCGGTGAACTTCAGCGCATCGTCGACCATCCAGCGGATCGGCCGGTCGGCCATTCCCGACAGCTTCTGGTTCTCGACCGCCGCGCCGATCGCCTTCTTCGACGCATCGACATGCGTGACGCGCGCGCCAGCAGCCGCGCACATCAGGCTGCCGACGCCGGTGTAGCCGAACAGATTGAGGACTTCCGGCTCACCGCCGTCGCCTGTCCTGAGCGACGCCGCAGGCGGCGTCGAAGGGGACGCGGCGGAGCCGCGCCGGCCGTCTAGCGCTTGCCGCATCCAATCCCACTGCGGCGCCATGTCGGGGAAGAAGGCGAGATGGCGGAACGGGGTGTTCGACGCCCAGAACTTCACGTCGCCGCGCGCGAGCGGCCAGGCCTGCGGCACCTTGGGCGACAGGCGCCAGCGTCCCCCGCCCTCTTCGTCCGAGCCGCCGACGAACTCGCCGTCGGCCTGCCAGTCGGCCTGTGCCGGCGCCCACAGCGCCTGCGGTTCGGGGCGGATGAAGCGATAGGGGCCATAGCGTTCGAGCTTGCGGCCGCCGCCGCTATCGACGAGGCCGTAGTCGTCCCACGGCTCGGCGACGAGCAGCTTCAGGTCCATCACGCCGCCTGGAGCTTGATCGCGCCCACATGCGCGCGCGCCATCGATCCCGCGATCATGCGCCGTGCGGCCTCGCGGACTTCGTCGATGGTACAGGCGTCGATCTTCGCCACCACCTCGACCGGCTGGACCGGCGCGCCGTGGATCAGCATCTGGCGCGCAAGATATTCCGATTGGCCGGCGCAGCCTTCGAGCGACATCAGGAGGCCGGCCTTGAGTTGCGCCTTGGCGCGCGCCAGTTCGGCGATGTCGAGACCCGACGCGCATTGGTCGAGCACCTGGAGCGCGAGCGCACTCGCCCGCGCGGCATTGTCGTTGGCGGTGGCGAGATAGACGGCGAACAGCCCGGTATCCACATAGGGCGTCATCGAGGCATAGACGCTGTAGGCCAGCCCCCGCTCCTCGCGCAGTTCCTGGAACAGCCGCGAGGACATGCCGCCGCCGGCCGCCATCGCGAACAGCATCAGCGAATAATAATCGGGCGCGTTGTGCGCCGCCGCCTCGTAGCCGAACGTCAGGTGCACCTGCTCGAAGCGACGGCGGTCGTGAACGGTGCCGCCGCCGAAGCGGCCGGCCTGCCCCTCGCGCCGCGCCGCGCCCGGCAGATCGCCCAGCGCCGCCTCCGCGCGGCGGACCAGCGCGTCGTGATCGACCTTGCCAGCCGCCGCCAGCACGCAGGCATCGCCGCGGAACTGGGTGTCGAGCCAGCCGCGCAGATGATCGGGCTCGATCGCGGCGATCGATGCCTCGGACCCCAGGATCGAGCGGCCGAGCGGCTGGTCCGGATAGGCGGCTTCCTGAAGATGGTCGAACACGATGTCGTCGGGCGTGTCGCGCGCCTCGCCCAGCTCGGCCAGCACCACTTCCTTCTCGAGCGCGAGGTCGTCCGGGTCGAAGCGCGGCGCGCGCACGAGATCGGCGATCAGCTCGAAGGCGAGCGGCACGTCGTCGCCCAGCACGCGCGCGTGGAAGGCTGTCATGTCACGCGCGGTGTAGGCGTTGAGCTGGCCACCGACGTCCTCGATCGCCTCGGCGATGGCGCGGGCGCTGCGCGTCGCAGTTCCCTTGAACACCATATGCTCGAACAGATGTGCAACGCCGTTCAGGGCGGCGTCCTCAAAACGCGAGCCGGTGTCGGCGTAGAGGCCGATCGCCGCCGTCTCCGCACCCGGCGTCGCGTGCGTGACGACCCGCAGGCCGTTGGAAAGTGTGGTGAGATTGACGTTCATGCAGGTACCGCCCGCTCAGCGATATAGTCTTCCACCACGCGCAATTCAGCAGGGAGTGTCGCGAAACGCTCCTGGCGGTCGAACAACCTGCGCATCGCGCTGGCGCTGGCGGGGCG
>JAEZQR010000094.1 GCA_023413015.1 Pseudomonadota bacterium | reverse complement strand
GGTCCTCACCGAGCAGCCGCGCGCCCGCGCCGGTGACGGTGCGGTCGATCGCATCGAGCAGGCTGCCCGCGCGCGTGCCGGCCGCCGAGCGGGCGAGTTCGAGGCTGGCGCGCGTCGCGGCGTCGATCAGCATGGTGCCGCCCGCCGATTGCGGTCGAGGCGGCGACAGCTGCGGCAGCGCCGACTTGCCGGTGTCTTCGAGATAGGCGAGCAGCGCGCCGGCGGCGGCTACCTCGGCCCGCCCGAAGGCGCCGAAGCCGTCGAGGGTCGCCACGCCGAAGTGGCGGCACAGCCGCTCCTGTCCGCGCGTCGAATCGAACCGGTCGCGCGGCAGCACGGTCGCGTCGTGCGCGATGTCGAAGCCTTCCGGTGCGATCAGCTCGGCCGGAGCGAGCCGCGCCAGCTCGGCATCGAGCGCTTCGCGGGCGAGGGCGAGTGTGTGGAAGCCGCCCGTCGATATGTCGCACCAGGCGAGCCCCAGCGCATCGCCGGCGCTCGCCACGGCGGCGAGATAATTATGCGCCCGCGCGTCGAGCAGCGCCTCCTCGGTCAATGTGCCGGGCGTCACGACGCGCACGATCTCGCGCGCCACCACCGACTTCGATCCGCGCTTCTTGGCCTCGGCGGGGTCCTCGGTCTGCTCGGCGATGGCGACGCGGTGCCCGCCCTTGATCAGGCGCGCGAGATAGGTTTCGGCGGCATGCACCGGCACGCCGCACATCGGGATGTCCTCGCCCAGATGCTGCCCGCGCTTGGTGAGCGCGATGTCGAGCGTCGCGGCGGCGGCCACCGCATCCTCGAAGAACAACTCGTAGAAGTCGCCCATGCGGAAGAACAGCAGGCAGTCGGGGGCCTGTGCCTTGATCGCGAGATACTGCGCCATCATCGGCGTCGCGCCGGCGGGGATGGTGGCCTGGGGGTCGGCGGGCTTGTGCATCGGCCTCGTCATAGCGGCGTCATCGGCGTCGCAGAACGGGATTTCTGCCCACAGGCCTTGCGAAAAAGGGAGGGCGGCTCGTAACAGGGGGCAAAGCGGAGGCAGTCATGAGCAAATCGAGCGACGTCCAATTCTCAGACCGTGAGGCGTTGCTGTTCCACCAGGGCAAACGGCCAGGCAAGATCGAGGTCATCGCCTCGAAGCCGATGGCGACGCAGCGCGACCTGAGTCTCGCCTATTCGCCGGGCGTCGCGGTGCCGGTGCGCGCGATCGCCGAGAATCCCGACTGCGCCTACGACTATACCGCCAAGGGCAACCTCGTCGCCGTGATCTCGAACGGCACCGCGATCCTGGGCCTCGGCAATCTCGGCGCGCTGGCGTCGAAGCCGGTGATGGAAGGCAAGGCGGTGCTGTTCAAGCGCTTCGCCGACGTCGATTCGATCGACCTCGAGCTCGCGACCGAGGACGTCGACGCCTTCGTGAACGCGGTGGCGCTCCTCGAGCCGAGCTTCGGCGGCATCAACCTCGAGGACATCAAGGCGCCCGAGTGCTTCATCATCGAGCAGACGTTGCGCGAGCGGATGAACATTCCCGTCTTCCACGACGACCAGCACGGCACCGCGATCATCGTCGCCGCCGGCCTGATCAACGCCTGCCATATCGCCGGGCGGCGGGTCGAGGACGTGAAGGTGGTGCTGAACGGGCCCGGCGCGGCGGGCATCGCCACGCTCGAACTGATCAAGGCGATGGGCGTCCATCCCGACAACTGCCTCGCGGTCGACCGCACCGGCGTCCTTTACAAGGGCCGCACCGAGGACATGAACCAGTGGAAGTCGGCGCATGCCGCCGACACGCCCAAGCGCACGCTGGCCGAGGCGATGGACGGCGCGGACGTGTTCATCGGCCTTTCGGCCAAGGGCGCGGTGACGCAGGACATGGTGGCGCGCATGGCGCCGCATCCGATCATCTTCGCGCTGGCCAACCCCGATCCCGAGATCACGCCGGAGGAGGTGCGCGCCGTCCGCTCGGACGCGATCATCGCCACCGGTCGTTCCGACTATCCCAACCAGGTCAACAACGTCCTCGGCTTCCCCTACCTCTTCCGCGGCGCGCTCGACGTGCGCGCCACCACGATCAACGACGAGATGAAGATCGCCGCCGCGCAGGCGCTGGCGGCGCTCGCGCGCGAGGCGGTGCCGGACGAGGTCGCGGCGGCCTATGGCGGCGGCGAGCGCAAGTTCGGCGCCGACTACATCATCCCGGCGCCCTTCGACCCGCGCCTTATCGAGGCGGTGCCCACCGCGGTCGCCAAGGCAGCGATGGCAAGCGGCGTCGCGCGCAAGCCGATCGAGGACGAGGCCGCCTACCGCACCTCGCTGCGCGCGCGGCTCAACCCCACGACCGCGGTGCTCGCGGGCAGCTTCAATACGGCGAAGGCAAACCCGCGCCGCATCGTCTTCGCGGAGGGCGAGCAGGAAGTGGTGCTGCGCGCCGCCGTGTCGTTCCGTGACGAGGGCTACGGCACGCCGGTGCTCGTCGGGCGCACCGAGCCGGTGCTCGAGGCGCTGCGCCGCATCGGCGTCGACGACCCGCACAGCTTCGAGATCCACAACAGCTCGAACTCGCCGCTGGTCCCGCGCATGGTCGAGCGGCTCTACGCCCGCCTCCAGCGCAAGGGCTTCCTGCTGCGTGACGTCGAGCGCATGGTGAACCACGAGCGCAACATCTTCGGCGCGCTGATGGTCGACATGGGTGAGGCCGACGCGATGATCTCGGGCGTGACGCGTCACTTCGGGCAGGTGATGGGGCAGGTCGCCCATGTCATCGATCCGGCGGAAGACCATGTCCCGTTCGGCATCCACATGTTCGTCGGGCGCAGCCAGACGATCCTGATCGCCGACACCGCGGTCAACGAGCGGCCGAACGCCGAGATGCTCGCCGACATCGCCGAGCAGACCGCCGCGGTCGCGCGCCGGCTCGGGCAGGAGCCGCGTGTCGCCTTCCTGTCCTATTCCAACTTCGGCAACCCGCCGGGAACGATCATCGGCAACCTCCGCGAGGCGGTGAAGCTGCTCGACGCCCGCAACGTGAGCTTCGAATATGAAGGCGAGATGTCCGCGGACATCGCGCTCAACCCGGATATGGCGAAGGTCTATCCCTTCTCGCGCCTGTCGGGGCCGGCGAACGTGCTCATCATGCCGGGGCTCCATGCCGCGAATATCTCGGCGAAGCTGCTGAAGCAGATGGGCGGCGGCCGGGTGATCGGACCGATGCTCATCGGCATGTCGAAGCCGGTGCAGATCGCGCCGATGACCTCGGGCGCCACCGACCTCGTCACGATGGCGGTCTTGGCGGCGAGTGGGGTCGTCCAGTAGGATCAGCTCCACCAGCCAGTGGAGACGTCGTGCATGAGCAAGCCGCCGCTGTTCTTCATCCACGGCATGTGGAGCCGCCCGCGCGTGTGGGACAACCTGCGCGCCCGTCTCGAGGCGGAGGGCTATGCGACGCATGCGCCGGCGCTCCCCTATCATGACGCCGAGCCCGGCGATCCGCCCGCGCCCCAGCTCGGCGAGGTCGGCGTCGGCGACTATGTCGCCTTCCTGATCGATCAGGTGAATCGCCTGCCCGAACGGCCGGTGATCGTCGGCCACTCGATGGGCGGGATGCTCGCGCAGCTCGTCGCCGAGCGCGTGCAGCCGCCGGGGCTCGTGCTGCTGTCGCCGGGGCCGACGGCCGCGACTAGCGTGCTCGGGGTGGCACCGCTGCGCACCGTGTTCGGCATCACCACGCAGCCGGGCTGGTGGAAGAAGCCGACGATCATCGACCGCGATCGCGCCCGCTGGGGGATCTTCAACGAGGTGCCCACCGACATCGCCGAGCACGAGA
>JAEZQR010000091.1 GCA_023413015.1 Pseudomonadota bacterium | reverse complement strand
CGCTGTTCCGCCAGCGCTGGAAGCCGCTGATTCGGCTTAGTTCCATGCAACCTGTCGCCAAGATGAACGACTCGTCGTGAGTCTGTTGCGGCTGGTCGTAGATCAGTCGCCGCGCCCTTTCCTACGTGCGGATCGCCGGGCTACCCCCATCGGCAGGGGAGCCGGGGGGAAATTCCGCACATGTTCAAGCCGCTGCGTGCCGTTTTCTGCGCCATGATGGTTGCGGCCCTTTCGGCCGGCGCCGCGAGCGCGCAGGACTTCGGCGATCGCTACTGGCAGTGCGCGCCCTTCGCCCGCCTCGTTTCGGGCATCCAGATTTTCGGCAATGCCGGTACCTGGTGGAACCAGGCTGACGGCCGCTACGAGCGCGGCAACGCGCCGGAAGCCGGTGCGGTCCTCGTGTTCAAGGCGACCGGGCGCATGCGCTACGGCCATGTCGCGACGGTGACCGAGGTGGTCGATGCCCGCACGGTCAAGGTAACGCACGCCAACTGGTCGCCGATCAACGGCGCGCGCGGCCAGGTGGAAGAGAATGTCGAAGTGGTCGACGTCTCGGACGCCAACGACTGGAGCGAGGTTCGCGTGTGGTACGCGCCGCTGTCGGACCTCGGCAACGGCTCGCACCCGACCTACGGCTTCGTCTATCCAGATGCGCAGGCGGTCCAGCTCGCGGCGGCTGTGCGCGAGGATAGCGTACCGGCGCAGATTCAGCTCGCCTCGGTCGCGGCGGCGCGCGAGGTCGACGCCATCGGCGACCTGATCGGTATGACGGGCGCCGGCATCCAGTGACGATGCGCCCGGCGCTGCAGATCGACGATCTGATTATCCATCCGACGTCGTTGCAGCCGGCCGATCGGCCGCGCTGATCCCGGGCTCGCCGCAGCCCGTCCCACCCGACAGGTGATTTGCCCGGCCGGCGGGAACGACCGCCGGCGACCCTGGTTGTTCGGGTTTCGCCGGCCGCTGGGCCGCCTCACCTGATCGGGGAACCTCATGCTGGCTCCGCAAGCCGTCATCAGCGACGCCGAATTGACGCGCGGCATCCGCGATCTTCTGTGGGATGCGGCATTTGCGACCGTGGTTGGGGCGCTGGCGAGCGGCGTCGTGCTCATCACCTTCGCGCTGCACCTCGGCGCCTCCAATGCCGAGATCGGCGTGCTCGCGGCGATCCCGCTGCTGACGCAGATGCTCCAGGTCCCGGCCGTCTGGCTGGTCGAGCATTGGCAGGCGCGGCGGCGGATTTCGGTCCTGGCGCTGTTCACTGCCCGGCTGGCGCTGCCGATCTATGCGCTCGTGCCCTATATCGGTGACCGCGACACGGCGGTTGCCGTCCTGACCGCCGCCGCGCTTCTCCATTATGGCATGAATGCGGTCGGCGGCTGCAGCTGGAACAGCTGGATCCGCGACCTGATTCCGCCCCGGCGCCTGGGCGAGTTCTTCGGCCGCCGTGGCGCCTATGCCACCGCCGCCAGCGCGGGCGGCGTGATCGTCGCCGGCCTCGCGCTCGAAGCCGCCGGCGGATCACAGGCGCTCGGCGATCTCGTCTTCTCCGCGCTGTTCGCCGGCGCCTTCGTGTCGAGCCTGATCAGCACCTACAAGCTCGCCCAGGTTCCCGAGCCCTTCATGGATGGTGGCGGTTCGCGAACGCCACTGTCGGCGCTGCTGCGCCGGCCGCTGCGCGACCGCAACTTCCGCAACATGCTGCGCTTCATGGCGAGCTGGCAGTTCGCGGTGAACCTCGCAACGCCGTTCTTCACCGTCTACTTCGTCCGCGAGCTCGGCTTCAGCCTGGGCTTCGTCATGCTGCTGACCTTCGTGAGCCAGCTTGCCAACCTCGCGGTGGTGCGCGGCTGGGGCCGCCTGTCCGACCGCTTCGCCAACAAATCGGTGCTGAGCGTGGCGGTGCCGCTGTTCCTGCTGTGCATCGCCGGCATGGTGTTCGCGGACGAGTTCGGCACGCAGGTAGCCCGCGCCGCCTATCTGCTGCTGCTGCACGCGGTGATGGGCTGTGCCGCAGCCGGTGTCGGGCTCGCCTCGGGCAATATCGCGATCAAGCTCAGTCCCGAGCGCGAGGCCACGAGCTACATGGCGACCAACGCGCTGATCTCGGCGATCGCGGCCGGCATCGCGCCGATCATCGGCGGCTGGGCGGCCGACTTCTTCGCGCAGCGCAGCCTCAGCTTCATGCTCCAGTGGCAGGCGCCCGGCGTCACCCAGGTCGCCGGCCTCGCGGTGGCGCATTGGGAATTCTTCTTCGTGCTCGCGGCGCTGCTCGGCCTCTACACGCTCCACCGGCTGTCGCTGATCAGCGAGGCAGGCGAGGTCGAGCGTAGCGAGGTGGTGCAGCATATGTGGCTGTCGGCGCGGCGCGCGATGCGGGGCGCCTCGCCGGTCGCCGGGCTGCGGCTGGCGCTCACCTTCCCCAGCGGCGCGCTGATCGAGGAACGGCAGCGGCGGCGCCGGCAGCGCGAAGCCGCCGAGCTGATCAGCGGGTGGGCGTAACCGCAGTCAGCGCGCGAGCGCTTGCGCGATCCGCGCGGCGAGATGCGCCGCAACCTCCGTCTTGGGCATGTGGTCCCAGTCTTCGACGCCCTGGGCGGTGACGAGGTGGACGCGGTTCGACGAGCCGCCCATCACGTCGCCCGAGACGTCGTTGGCGACGATCCAGTCGCAACCCTTCTTCGCGAGCTTGGCCTGCGCGTGCGCCACCACGTCGTTGGTCTCGGCAGCGAAACCGACGACGAGTCGCGGGCGGGCCGGACCGGGGGCCGACAGTGTCGCGAGGATGTCCGGATTCTCGACGAGCGCGAGCGCGGGCGTAGCGCCCGTCTTCTTGATCTTGGTCGCGGCGGCTTCCGTCCGCCAGTCGGCGACCGCCGCGACCATCACCGCGACATCGGCGGGCCGCGCGGCCTCGACGGCCGCCGCCATCTGGCGTGCCGTCTCGACGTCGATGCGGCGGACGCCGGGCGGCGTCGGCAACGCCACCGGACCGGCGACGAGCGTCACCTCAGCGCCCAGCCGCGCCAGCGCCTCGGCGATGGCGAAGCCCTGTTTGCCCGAGGAGCGGTTGGCGATGTAGCGCACCGGGTCGATCGGCTCGTGCGTCGGACCGGCGGTGACCAGCGCGCGGCGGCCTTCGAGCGGCCGGGCCGCGGGCACGAGGCGGTCGGCGATCGCCGCCATGATCGCCGGCACCTGCGGCAACCGGCCGGGGCCGAACTCGCCGCACGCCATCTCGCCCTCGTCGGGCTCCATCACCGTCACGCCGTCGGCGCGCAGCTGCGCGACGTTGCGCTGCGTCGCCGGGTGCAGCCACATGCGAACGTTCATCGCCGGCACGGCAAGCACCGGCTTGTCGGTGGCGAGCAGCACGGTCGAAGCGAGATCGGACGCCGCGCCAGTCGCCATCTTCGCGAGCAGGTTGGCGGTGGCAGGGCAGACCACGATCAGGTCAGCCTCGCGGCTGAGGCGGATATGCCCCATCTCGGTCTCGTCCTTGAGGCTGAACAGCTCCTCGTAGACGGGCGACTCGGTGAGCGCGGCGAGGCTCAGCGGCGTGACGAACTGCCGGCCCGATTCGGTGAGCACGGCGCGCACCGGAGCACCGGCGCGGCGCAGCTCGCGCACCAGCTCGAGCGACTTGTAGGCGGCGATGCCGCCACCGACGATAAGGAGGATCGACTTGCCCTGCATGCGCCGGTCTATGTCGCCGCCTGCGAAGCGATCTTGCCGGCGAGCCACTGCAGACCCGCCAGATGCTGCTGATCGTGACTGCAGAGATAGTGCATCAACCCGCGCACGGTGACCGGCCCATAACCGTCAAAATGGCCTCGCCGCTCAAGCTGCGCCTCGTTCAGACCCTGGAGCAGCTCCACCGTCGCGCCTCGGGCGACCCGGATCGCTTCGATGACATCGGCCGGATCAGCTTTGGCGTAGCGCCGCTCGGTAACAAGACGATCGCCGTCGACGCCGGCCAGAACAGGCATCTCCTCGTCGAGCATCCGCCGGAAGCGCACATGATAGCCGTCCGTCTCGATGTCCCTCACGTGGCAGAGCTGGGCGATCGCGGTGTAGGGCTCGCTCGGCACGCCTTCCCAGTTCGGCGGTGCCCAGTCGCGCCACTGCGGCGGGATGATGGCAAAGTGCCGGGCGAGCGTCTCGGGAAAGTCGCGCAGCGCAGCGAGCAGCATATCCATGACGCTAGCCTAGCACGCCCGCGAGCCCGAGTCCGATTCCGAGGCCGACGAGCAGCGACAGCAGCATCGCGCCCCACGGGCGGCGCTCACGAATCTTCAGCTCAGGCAGCGGCGGCAGCGGCGGCGCCGGGCTCTCCTTCGGCACGAGCCGCATGACGCGGCGCACGAAATCAGGAATCTCGTTCAGCGTGCGCCAATTGCGCACAATCGCATCCGCGGCCTTGGCCTCGGGGCCCAGCTCGTCGCGCATCCATTCGCGCACGAACGGCTCCGAGATTTCCCACATGTTGACGTCAGGATCGAGCGCGAGCGCCACGCCTTCGACCATCACCATCGTCTTCTGCAGGAGCAGCAGGTGCGGCTGCGTCGGCATCTCGAAGCTGCGCGTGATCGTGAACAGGCCATCGAGGAGGTTCGCGATCGAGATGTCCTTTACGGCCAAGCCCCGGATCGGCTCGCCGACGGCGCGGAGCGCGGTCGCGAACTCGTCGATATTGTGATGCGGGGGCACATAGCCCGCCTCGAAGTGGATTTCGGCGACGCGGCGGTAGTTGCCGGTGAACAGACCGTAGATGATCTCGGCGAGGTAGATGCGGCCGATACGGTTGATGCGGCCCATGATGCCGAAGTCGATCGCCGCGATGCGCGCCTGCGCCTGGGTCACCGCTTCGGCGATGTCGGCCGTCTTCGAGGTATCGACCGCATCCGCCGCCATCGTGTCGGCGGGCTGGGGCGGCTCTGCCGGGACGGCGAACAGATTGCCCTGGTGGAGATCGGCGTGGAAGAAGCCCTCAACGATCGCCTGCCGCAGGAAGCTCTTGACCAGGAGCGCAGCCAGGGCCTTGCGGTCGAAGCCGGCCCGGTCGAGCGCCTCGACGTCGGTCAGCTTGATGCCGTCGATCCACTCCATCGTCAGCACGCGCCGCGTGGTGCGCGTCCAGTCGATCCGGGGGACGAAGAAGCCCGATTCGGCGGTCAGGTCCTGCGCCAGCTCGGAAGCCGCAGCGGCCTCCATGCGCAGGTTCAGCTCGCTGTTGGTCCAGCGGCGGAAGGTGGCGATCACCACGCGGGGGCGCAGCCGCTCCGCCTCGCCGCCCATGCGCTCGACCTTGGCCGCCGCCCATTCATAGGTCTCGATCGCATCGGCGATGTCGTCCTCGACGCCCGGGCGCAGCACCTTGACCGCGACGGTACGCCCGTCGCTGGTCACCGCGCGGTGGACCTGCGCGATCGAGGCCGCGCCCACCGGCTCGCGCTCGATATGCGCGAACAGCTGCTCGAGCGGCACGTCGAACGCTTCGCGCAGCGCCGCCTCGACCGCCTCGAAAGGCGCGGGCGGCAGGCTGTCCTGCAGGCGCATCAGGTCATGCGCGGCTTCCTCGCCGACGAGGTCGGGGCGCGTGGCGAGCGCCTGGCCGAGCTTGATCTCGGCGGGTCCGATCGCGACGAACGCCTCGCCGTAGCGCGGCACCTTCGGCACGCGCGCACCGAGCCGCGCCAGCCGCGCCAGCCGCCGGACGGTGGCGGGCACGTTGGGCTCGCGCTCGATGC
>JAEZQR010000004.1 GCA_023413015.1 Pseudomonadota bacterium | reverse complement strand
TACTAGCTGCGTAACGACCTCGGCTCCCGCCCGAACCTGCCTAGCGGGTTTGAGAGGGCGGGAGCCATTCGCCGGGCGGCTCATTGATCCGCCATGCCGCCGTTCCCCCGCGATCCGCTTCCCGATTCGAGCCTCGCGCTGCTCGCGCAGGGCTACGACTACTCACTGAGGCGCTACGCCCGCCTGGCGACCGACGCCTTCACCGCCCGCCTTATGCTCGCGCCGGCCACGATCGCGCGCGGCGCGGATGCGGCGCGCATGTTCTACACGCCCGGCCGTTTCACCCGCCGCGGCGCCCTGCCCAAGACTGCCTTCTGGTCGCTCCAGGACGAAGGCAGCGTCATGGCGCTCGACCGCGCCGCGCATCGTCACCGCAAGGCGATGTTCATGGCGCTGTTCACCGGCACCGCCCCGCGCAACGTCGCCGACCGGTTCGAGGCCGGCTGGCACGCCGCGCTTCCCCGCTTCCGCCGTCGCGGGCACACCGTCCTCCTCTATGCCGCCCGCGCGCTCCTCGCCCGCGCGCTCACCGACTGGGCCGGCACACCGCTGTCCGCCGTCGAAGGGCCCGAACGCACGCACGAGTTCGGCGCGATGGTCGACGGTGCCGGCTCGGTGGGCCTGCGCAACTGGCGTGGCCTTACGCTGCGCCGCCGCACCGAACGCTGGGCGCGCGACTGGATCGCCGACGTGCGCTCGGGCCGCCGCAGCGCCCCACCGGGCAGCCCGCTCGCCGTGATCGCCGCCCACTGCGACCTCGACGGCCAGCCGCTCGACCTCGTCACCGCCGGCGTCGAACTGATCAACTGCATCCGCCCGGCGGTCGCCAACGACCGTTACATCGTCTTCGCCGCGCACGCGCTCCACCGTTTCCCCGACGCGCACCCCGACCCGTCGGACGACGCAGCGCTCGACCGCTTCGCCAGCGAGGTGCGCCGCTTCTACCCCTTCATCCCGATGATGGGCGGCCGCGCGCTCGCGCCCTTCGCCTGGCGCGGCCGCCGCTTCGCACGCGGCGACTGGCTGCTCTTCGACCTCCACGGCACCCACCGCGATCCCCGCCTCTGGCCCGGCCCCGATCGCTTCGATCCCGACCGCTTCCTCGATCACCCGCCCGGCCGTTACGACCTCGTCTCGCACGGCGCGGGCGACGCGCACCTGACCCACCGCTGCCCCGGCGAGGCGATGACGCAGGAACTGATCAAGCGCGCCGCTCGGCTCCTCCTCACCACCTCCTACGACGTGCCGCCGCAGGACCTGTCCATCCCCCTCGGCCGCATCCCCGCCATCCCGAAAAGCCGCTTCGTCATCAGCTTCCAGCAATGAAAAGCCCCCTCCGCGACGGGAGGGGGCCAAGCAGCGTCAGGCAGGTTTGGGGAGGGAGGCCGGACGCCGGAAGGTCAGCGCTTCAGCGCCGCAAGCTGCTGCTCGCCAGCCGGGCCGGCCAGCTTCAGCGCGGCGGCGAACTTCTTGGCCGCCTCGCGCTCGTTGCCGGCCTCGCACAGCTTCTCGCCGGTCGCGATGTAGCGCAGCGCCTGCTTGGCGGTGCCGGCGTCGACCGACTGAACGGCTACCCGTGCCTGTTCCGGCAGCGTGGTGCAGCGCTCGTCCTGGGCGGCGGCCGGTCCGGCAGCGGCAAGCAGGAAACCGGTCGAAACCAGGATGGCGAGCGGGGCGGTGATCAGGGTGCGGTACATGGCGTCTTCCTTTCGAGTTCTGAGTTCTGCTCGAAAGTTAACCCCATTCCATTCCCGTGATAATCGGCTATAATCGCGAAGAGCCATGAAGCAGAGCTACACAATCCCGCGCGGTCAGCTCGACGGCGTCGAGGCCTTCCTGCGCGTCGCCGACCGCAAGAGCTTCAGCGCGGCGGCGGCCGACCTCGGGGTCAGCCCGTCGGCGGTCAGCCAGACGATCCGCGCGCTCGAAGCCCGCGTCGGCGTGCCGCTCCTCACCCGCACCACGCGCAATGTCGGTCTCACGCAGGCCGGTCAGCATTTCCTCGATCACGCCCGCCCCGCCTTCGAAGACCTGACCGCCGCCTACGAAGCCGCCCGCAACCTCGGCGGGCGCCCGGCCGGCCTGCTTCGGCTCAACATGCCGCGCACCGTCATCAAGCTGCTGATCGAGCCGATCCTTGCCGGCTTCTGTACTACCTATCCCGAGATCGAACTCGAAATCTGCGCCGAGGACGGGCTCGTCGACCTGATCGAGGGCGGCTATGACGCCGGCTTGCGCTTGGGCGAGTTCCTGCAGGCGGACATGGTCGCGGTGCGCCTCACCCCGCCCTTCCGCTTCGTCGTGGTCGGCGCCCCCGCCTACTTCGATCGCGCCGGCCGCCCCGAACGCCCCGCCGATCTGCGGCGCCACGCCTGCGTCCGCTATCGTCTGAGCGGCCGCATCACGCACTGGGCCTTCGTCAACGGCAACCGCCCGCTCGAGGTCGCGGTCACCGGCCCGGTCATCATCAACGACTTCGCCGCCGGCGTCGGCGCCGCGCTGCAAGGCGTCGCGCTCGTCCAGGCCGCCGAGCCGTTGGTCGAGCCCTATATCGCCGAAGGCCGGCTCGAAGCCGTGCTCGACGCCTACGCGCCCACCTCGCCCGGCGTGTTCCTCTACTATCCCAGCCGGGCGCAGATGCTCCCCAAGCTGCGCGCCTTCATCGATTATATCCGCGCCGTCCGTCCACCCGAGGTCATCCAGGCCGAACTCGCCCGCGCCCGCTGACCGGCGCGGTGCTCGCGCTTGCTATCAGCGGGGCGGCGGTTAAGAAGTCGCAACAACCCCGTATAAGCACTCTCGCGTTCGTGGAGCCAGATCCCGTCTATGAGTGACGTCCTGCAACTCCCTCTGGCCCACGACGATCTCAACTTCCTGACCACGAGCGGCATGGGCGCCACCATCCGCGCGCATGACTGGCGGGATTCGCCGCTGGGACCGCCCGAAGCCTGGCCGCAATCGCTGCGCTCGGCGCTGTCGATCTGCCTGCATTCGAGCTTCCCCACCGCGATCTACTGGGGCCCCGAGCTGCGCCTCCTCTACAACGACGCCTGGGCGACGATCCCCGCCGAGCGGCACCCCTGGGCGCTCGGCCGCCCGGCCGCCGAGGTCTGGACCGACATCTGGGACGTCGTCGGGCCGCAATTCGCGCGCGTGATGGAGCAGGGCGAAGGCTACTCCACCTACGACCAGATGCTGCCGATGGTGCGCGACGGCGTCGTGCGCGAGACCTACTGGAACTACAGCATCACCCCGATCCACGGCGAGGACGGCCGCGTCGTCGGCATCTTCAACCAGGGCCATGAGACCACCGAACGGGTGCTTGCCGAGCGGCAGAAGGCCGCCGAGACCGAGCGTCTGCGCCGGATGTTCGATCAGGCGCCGGCCTTCATGGCCATGCTGCGCGGGCCCGACCATGTGTTCGAACTGGCGAACCCGGCCTATCTGCAACTCGTCGGACGGCATGACATCGTCGGCAAGCCCGTGCGCGACGCGCTGCCGGAACTCGAAGGACAAGGCTTCTTCGAGCTTCTCGACGATGTCTACCGGAACGGGACGCCCTATGTCGGCCGCCAGGTCCCGGTCGACCTGAAGCGCGACGGCGACGGCCCGCCCGAGCGCGCGTTCGTCGAATTCGTCTACCAGCCGCTCAGGGATGCCGCCGGCAACGTCACCGGCATCTTCGTCACCGGCTATGACGTCACCGAGTTGCGCGCGACGCAGGACCGCCTGCGGCTGGCGCAACGCGCGGGCGGCATCGGCTCCTTCGAGATCGACCCCGCCACGCGCACGATCACTGTATCGCCCGAGTTCTGCGAGCTGTGGGGGCTCGACTGGCAGCCCGTGCTGCCGCTCGACCGGACGGTCGCCCGCATCCACCCCGACGACCGTCCACGCGTGCTCACCGGCGAACCGGTGATCACCGAGGAGTCGCTCGGTTATGTCGAATACCGCATCAGCCGCGGCGACACGGGCGAGGAACGCTGGATCGCCCGACGCGGCGAAGCCGTATTTGACGAGGCGCAAGGCCTCGTCCGCTTCGCCGGCGTGGTCTATGACATCACCGACCGCCGGCGTGCCGAGGAAGCGCTGCGCGAGCGCGAGCAGCAGCTGAGCGCCCTCATCGACCAGACGACCGCCGGCTTCGCGGAGGTCGACCTGACCGGCCGCTTCACGCTGATCAACGACCGCTTCTGCGAGATCGCCGGCCGTAGCCGCGAGGAGCTGCTGCAGCTCAAGATGCAGGAGATCACGCACCCCGACGATCTGGCGCGCAACGTCCCGCTCTTCGAACGCGCCGTGGCCGACGGTACGCCCTACGTTCACGAGAAGCGCTACGTCCGTCCCGATGGTTCGATCGTCTGGGTCAACAATTCGGTCACGGTGATCCGGCGCTCGGACGGCCAGCCCTATGGCGTGCTCGCCGTCACGATCGACATCACCGAACGCAAGCGCGCGGAAGACCGCCAGCTCCTCCTCATCAACGAGCTCAACCACCGCGTGAAGAATACGCTGGCGATCGTCCAAGGGCTCGCGCAGCAAAGCTTCCGCAGCGAAGCCTCGCCCGAGGATGCGCGCGCGAACTTCGAGGCGCGCCTCGCCGCGCTGTCGGCCGCGCACAATCTGCTCACCCAGCAGAATTGGGAAGCCGCCGCGCTCTCGCACATCCTCCGGGCGTCGGTCGCGGCCACGGCGGGCGCCGATATCGCCCGCGTCTCGTTCGAAGGTCCCGAGCTGCTGCTCGCGCCGCAGACGGCGGTGTCGGTCACGATGGCCGTGCACGAGCTGTGCACCAACGCGATCAAATATGGCGCACTCTCGAACGAGACGGGCCATGTCGAGGTCCGCTGGGCGATCGTGACGGAAGGCGACGGCGGCCGGCTGCGGCTGACATGGCGCGAACGCGGCGGCCCGCCCGTATCGCCGCCGAAGAAGCGCGGCTTCGGCACGCGCATGATCGAACGCGGCCTCTCCGCCGAACTCCGCGGCGCCGTCACCCTGTCCTTCGAGCCCGAAGGCCTGATCTGCACCATCGACGCCTCGCTCCCGAAGCCCAATCCGTAGGGCCCGGTTTTCGGGAGGACTGAACTCACCCCCTCCCGTCATATGAAGCGATCCCGCTCTAGCTACCGCGTTGGCTCGCACGCCGGCCACCAGCGCTTCATGCTCGCAATCCATTTCCTGCGTTCACTTATCTGTATACAGTAATTACTTGACTATTCTATACACGGAAGGAGATAGCCCCACCGACATCAAGGGGCACCGCAGCCCCCCCCGCCTCCGCCGCTACTGCCCTCGGAAGAACGCATGCGCTGGTATCATTCGCTCCTGCTTCTCGGAGCGGCATTTGCCTCGTCGAACGCCACCGCGCTCCCTTGGGCTGAGGTCGGATCGGCGCAGCTGCGATCGGATGTCGAACTGCTGGCTGCCCATGCTCTGCTTCGCGACCCCGTCAACGCCTGGCCGCTCGCGCTGGAAAAGATCTGCACCACGGTCCAGGGCGGCACCGGGCGCTTACCGTCCCATGTCGAATCCGCCCGCCAGCGCATCGCCGCCCGCTGCGCGATGCTGAGCGACGACCAGCGCGCGACCGCACATGTGGCGGTGACAAGTCATCCGGCGCTGATCCGGACCTTCGACGGTGCTGGGCGCGAAGCCATGGACGCCACGCTCCGCCTCGACCGCCGCTTCGGCGCGCTCCACCTCGCCGCCGCGCTCGGCTACCGCGCGGGGCAGCACAGCGGCGACCTCCATCTCGAACCGACCGCGCTCGCCCTCGATCTCGGCGACTGGGCGCTCTACGGCGGCTATGTCGAGCAATGGTGGGGACCGGCACGCGACAGCGCGCTGCTGATCTCGAACAACGCCCGTCCCTTCCCGAAGCTCGGCGTCACCCGGCTCACGCCCGAGCCGATCGATTTCCCCGTGATCCGCTGGTTGGGTCCGGTACGCCTCGACGCCTTCGCCGGCGTCCTGACCGAGAAGCGCAGCGACTATGACAATCCGGCGCTGATCGGCCTGCGCCTCGGCTTCGCACCGGCACCCGGCCTCGAGATCGGTCTCGCCCGGACGCTCCAGCTCTGCGGCCGCGGCCGGCCATGCAGCCTCAAGATGCTCGCCGACGCCCTCTTCCCCTTCGGCAACCGGGACAATAGCGGCACGCTCGATGAACCCGGCAACCAGCTCGCCGGCTTCGACATTTCCTATGCCCGCCGCCTCGGCCCCGTCGCCGTGCGGATCTACGGCGAGGCACAGGGCGAGGACGAATATGACGGCCTGCCCGGCCAGTTCGGCACGACGGTCGGCGCGAACCTTGCCGGTCCGCTCGGCCGCTCCGGCGCAGGCTGGGAACTGCGCGCCGAATATACCGACACGCTCGCCAATAAGCTGTTCGGCTCCAAGCCGCGCCCCGGCTCCTTCTACAATCACTTCATCTACACCGCCGGCTACACCTATCGCGGCCAGGCGCTCGGCGGCAGCATCGACGGCGACGGCCGGATGCTGACGCTGGCCGGCAGCCTCACCGATGCGAACGACCGCCGCTTCTACGGCTCGTGGCGCCACGTCGAGCTCAACCGCACCGCGCGCAATCCCCGCCTGTCGCCGCCGGCCGAATTCACCCTCGCCACCGCCGGTGTCGAGCTCCCCTCGCCCACCGGCGACCTCCGCCTCGAATTCCGCCTCAGCAACCCCGACCACGCCGATCCCGACCGCCTGCCCCGCTCGTTCGAGGCCGAGCTGGGCTGGCGCCGCAGCTTCTAGCCCTTGCCCGCCAGAACAGCCCGATCGTCAGACAGCGACGGCACCAACTTCGCAAAGAAGGTCGCCAGCAGCGCGCCGCCGATCAGGCTGACGCCGCCCGGTCCGGTGCTCTACGATTGCGGGGTCGGCTCGCCTGCCGCCGGCCTACCTGACGCCGTAGTAGTTCCAGACGCGGTCGATGTAGGTATCATCGAAGTCCGGCTCGGCGCCGCCCTTGAAGGTCGGGCCGCCCTTCAGCACCGCGTCGTCGACGTCGATGACGAACCCGTCGCGGCTGTCGTCGTGCCGCAGCAGCGGCCAGGGCAGCGGATGATAGCTCCCGCCCATGCCGAGGAACCCGCCCAGCGACATCACCGCAAGCGCGACACGGCCGTTGAGCCGGTCGATCATGAAGGAATGGATCGTGCCGATCTTCTCTCCGCTCCGGCCGAACACGGATATGCCGCTCAGGTTGTTCGACGACAGCAGTCGAGGCCGCTCGCGACGAACCTCTCCATCGCGAATGTCGCCGCCTCTCGCAGGATCGCTGCTCATGTGTGGCTCCCTATCCAGTGCCGCCGCACCAACGTCCGGTTCCCCTGTCCGTTGCACGACTGGCGTCAGTCCAATCGCACCGAGGCGTGACGTGGGAGATGCGCGGGCGTAGGCTCCCACCGAACGAGCGGCGGGACTAGTGAAGGAGACCAGAATGCTCAGATGGGCCATCATCTTCGCCGTCGCCGCGCTGGTGCTCGGCGTCCTCGGCTTCAGCGGACTGGCCGGCGCCGCTTGGGGGATCGCCAAATTCCTGTTCTGGCTGTTCGTGATCGTCGCCGTCGTGCTCTTCGTGCTCGGCCTCACGGTCTACAAGAAGGTGACCTGATCCATAT
>JAEZQR010000018.1 GCA_023413015.1 Pseudomonadota bacterium | reverse complement strand
CAGCTCGCGACGCTCGGCCTCAAGCGCGGCCTCGCCATCGCGCTCGCCAAGACCGACCGGCCGCACGCGCATGTGATCTGGGACGCGCTGGTGCTCGGCTGGGGGCTGGCCGCGCTCGGCGCCGGCTTCCTCGCCCTCTTCCCGCGGCTGGTGTTCCCGAACAGCTTCGTCACCGGCCTCGACCAAGCCTTCCCGCTGGTCGCGCTCGCGATCGCCGGATCGGACATCAGCCTCGCCGCGCTGGCCTATAAGGGCAACATCGGCGCGCAAGTCCGCGCGCGTTCGATCATCGAGCCCTGGGTGCTGACGATCATCGCCACCGTGCTCGCCTTCACCTATTTCAAGCGGGATGGCCTCATCATCGCCTATGCGACCTCGATGATCGCGGCCTTTGCCGCTTCGCTCGGCCCCTGCATCCGCGAGTTCGGCCTGCCGCACGGCTGGCGGCCGCATCCCGAACGCCTGCTCCACCTCGCGCGCGAGAACATCCCGCTGGCGGGCGCCGACGCGATCGAATGGGGTACGCGCCGTCTCGACCTGTTCATCCTCGGCATCTACGCCTCGCCGAGCGTCATGGGCATCTACTATGTGGCGCAGCAGGTCGCGTCGCTGCCGCAGAAGCTCAAGACCAGCTTCGATCCCGTGCTGGGCCCCATGCTGTCGACCAGCCTCGTCGCCGGCGACCGGATCGGCATGGCCGGGCATGTGCGGCAGGTGGGTTTCTGGATCATCGCGGCGCAGCTCTGCGTCGCGCTCGCGCTCGGCCTGCCGGGCGAAGCGGTGCTGCACCTCGTCGGCCGCGAGTTCGCCGGCGGCGAGACCATTCTCGCCGTCCTGCTGCTCGCCGAGGTGCTGGCGGCGACCGCCGCCGTCTCGGAGGCGGCGCTCGTCTACACTAATCCCCACCGCAACCTGATGCTGTCGCTGGTGACCATCGGCGTCCAGGCGGTGCTCACCGTCGTGCTGGTCCGCGAGTTCGGCGGACTCGGCGCCGCGCTCGGTCTCGCGATCGCGCTCACCATCGGCTCGATCCTGAAGGCGCGGCTGCTGCGGGATCAGCTCGGTGCGCCTGTCGCGGGTTTGCGGCTCGCGCTGATCCCGGCCGCGCTCGGCGCGCTGGCCATCGGCGCCATCGCCCGAATGCTGCCGGAGATCTGGCAGATCGCGGCGGGCATTCCGCTCATCATCCTGGTGTTCGGCACGATCATGTGGCGCTGGGGCCTGCGCCCCGATGACCGCGTGCTGTTCCGGCGCGCCCGCGCCTGAACCTAAATCTCGTGCTTCGGCACGGCCTTGGCCCCCCAGGGTCCGCTCAAATCCTCGAGCAGCAGGTCGATGCATTCGGTGTCGAGCCGCACGCAGGCGCCGCCGGCGAAGTCGAGCGTGAGGCCGTCGTCCTCGGCACGAATGGCGAGCAGATCGAGCACGGCGTCGCGCTGGGCCGGCCAGTTCTTGCGCTGCGCCTTCGTCACGCACTCGACCCGGAGCGCGGTACGGGCGCGCAGCGGCTGCTTGGTTTCCCAGCAGAAGCGGTTGCCCACCAGCACGAAGCGATGCGCGCGCGCATCGAAGGCGATGTCCTCGACGCGCACGGCCGCATCCTGCAGCAGCGCCGAGATCACCGGCACGTCTTCGGCGTCGTGGCCGATCAGGTGCAGTCGTTCGCTCATGACGTCAGCCGTCGGATACCCGTTCGATGTCGGCCCCGACCGCGGATAACTTCTCTTCAAGCCGTTCGTATCCACGATCGAGGTGATAGACGCGATTGACCACCGTCTCGCCTTCCGCCGCGAGGCCGGCCAGCACCAAGCTCATCGAGGCGCGCAGGTCGGTCGCCATCACCGGCGCGCCCTTCAGCCCCTTCACCCCGTGAACGATGGCCGTGCGGCCGCGCACCGTGATGTTTGCGCCCATGCGCGACAGCTCGGGCACGTGCATGTAGCGGTTCTCGAAGATCGTCTCGGTCAGCTCCGAGTCGCCGTCGGCGAGCGTCAGCATCGCCATGAACTGCGCCTGCATGTCGGTTGGGAAGCCGGGATAGGGCTCGGTCGTCACGTCGATCGCGTGCAGCCCGTTCGCACGCCGCACCTTGAGGCCGTTCGCCGTCGTCTCGACCTCGACGCCGGCGCGCTTCAGCGCATCTACCACCGCCGTCATCTCGTCCACCCGCGCGCCGACCAACTCGAGCTCGCCGCCGGTGATCGCCGCAGCGCAGGCATAGGAGCCGGTCTCGATCCGGTCGGGCATGACGGCATAGGTCGCGCCGTGCAGCCGCTCGCGCCCCTGCACCACCAGCCGCGACGTGCCGATACCCTCGATCGCGGCACCCATCGCCACGAGGCAGCGCGCGAGATCGACGATCTCCGGCTCCTGCGCGGCATTGTCGATCACCGTCTCTCCGCGCGCGAGCACGGCGGCCATCAGCGCGTTCTCGGTCGCGCCCACCGACACCATCGGGAACTCGATGTGCCCGCCGCGCAGGCCGCCGCTCGGCGCGGTCGCCTTCACATAGCCGGCAGCGAGCTCGATCTCGGCGCCCAGCGCTTCGAGCGCCTTGAGGTGCAGGTCGATCGGCCGGTTGCCGATCGCGCAGCCGCCCGGCAGCGACACGGTCGCCACGCCCTCGCGCGCGAGCAGCGGCCCGAGCACGAGGATCGAGGCGCGCATCTTGCGCACGATGTCGTAGGGCGCGACCGTCGAGGTGATGTTGCCGGCGCGCGCCGTCATCACCCGGCCGAACTCGCCGCGCCGCGAACCTTCGATCGTCGTCGAGACGCCGTGGCCGTTGAGCAGGTGGCCGAAGGTGTCGACGTCGGCCAGCCGCGGCAGGTTCCGGAGCGTCAGCGGCTCGTCGGTCAGCAGCGCGCACTGCAGCGTCAGCACCGCGTTCTTTGCGCCCGAAATCTGTATCTTGCCGGAAAGGGGCTTGCCGCCCCGGATGACGATCTTGTCCATTATGCTCGTGCTTAGCCTGCTT
>JAEZQR010000304.1 GCA_023413015.1 Pseudomonadota bacterium | reverse complement strand
TCGTTCGAGGCATTCTCGATCTCGATCGAGGTCGAGCGTACCGTGCCGACGCGATCGGCCACCGCTGCAATCGTGCCGCGCAGCTGATCGAGCGCGGCGTTGAAGTTGGTCTTCAGGTTCTCGTAGGCCGGCGGGAAGTCCGCCGTCACACTGTAGGTCAGGTCGCCTGCAACTAGCGCCGACAGGCCTTCGCCCAGTGCCCCGGTCACATGTGCCTGGATTTCGGCTTCGGCGGCCGCCTTCGCGCGTTCCTTCTCGACGACGGCGTCGCGGTAGAACTGCACCGCCCGTGCGATCTCGCCGATCTCGTCCTTCTGGTTGATGTGCGGCACTTCCTCGTCGGCGGAACGCTCGCTCAGCGCGGCGATCGTTTCGCTGAGGCGGCCGACCGGGCGGACGACCTGGAACTGCACGACGTAGAACGCCCCGGCAAAGGCGAGGATCGAGAGGCTCGCCAGCGCGAACATGAGTTGGCGGTAGGTTTCGGACTCGTCGAGCGCGGCCGTCGTCTTCTCGCGTGCGATCTTGACCTGCTGGCCGATCATGCGGGTCAGTGCGCTGGTGACGGGATCGATCGCGGGATAGAGGTCGGAGGCGACGAAGGCATCGAGCTTCTGCTGGTCGCCCTCGGCCAGCACCGCCTTCAGCTGCTCGATCACCGGTGCGGCGGCGAGCATCTTCTGGTCGACTTCCGCGGCCAGCTTGCTCTCCTCCGTCATGTCGTGCGACTTCTTGTACTCGGCCCAGGAATCGGTGGCCATCGTACCGGCATCGCCGACGATCTCGGCCGCTTCCTCGGCGGTCATCTCGCCGGTGCGGACACGCTGCACCGAATCGAGGATGTCGGCCGAATAGACGTCGGAAAGCACCTTGAGGTCGCGGAGCGGCCCGACGCGATCGGACATGATCGATTCAAGGTTGGTCCGCTGGTGATCCAGCGTGACCCAGAAGGCCGCGCACAGCGCGCTGACCACGACCGAAAGAACGAGAAGGCAAGCGAAGAGCTTGCCGCGGATAGCAAGTCGGATCGACATCGGGAGACCTCTCGGGAACAGCGGCGGTGCCGGCTGAGGATCTGGAGCCTTGGCGGGACCTCGCGCCGGGCGAGGTCCCATGGTCGGCTGCGCCTAGCTCAGCTTCCAGCTGAGCGGGATGACGATCGTGGTGTCCGAGCCGCCCGGCGGCGTCGGGAAGCTGCCGACCTTCTCGACGATCTTGACGGCCTCGCGGTCGAGCAGGCCCGAGCCGCTTGACTGGACGACCTCGGCATTGACGAGCTTGCCGGCACCGGACACGACGACCTTGACCTTGGCCGTGCCCTCTTCGCCACGCGCCTGCGCCGCGCGCGGGTAGCTCTGCGCGCCGACGATGAGATTCCGGACCTCGCGATCCCAACCGGCCGACTGTGCGTTGGCAGGAGCCGCTGCCGCGATCGCCAGCGGGATCAGAATGAGCTTACGGATCATGTGCTTACCCCCTTCAATAGCATGTGCAACCCGCACGAACGGTGCGGTTCAGATGCTATTCACGGCAATATCAGTTAATGACTAAGGGGTGCCGGTGATCGCCGCGGAATATCCCCGCGTCGGAAGGCGTTGGGCACAGACAGGCCGAACCTCCAGTCGCGGGGCCGGCGATCGAAGTTATCTCGCTTCTACGCGTTCACCAGCTTCAGCAGCCGCCGCTCGAGCGGCGCGAGCACCGAGCTCAGCTCGTGGCCGCGCTTCAGCACCGCGCCGCCGACGCCGACCAGCGCGTACATGCCCTGTCGCTGGCGTAGGGAGGGGCGCTTGACGATCTGCGCCTCGGGATGTTCGGCGGCCCGGCGGAAGGCGGAGAAGACCGCCGCCTCGGCATCCATCGTGATCGCATAGTCGCGCCATTCGCCCTCGGCCACCATGCGGCCGTAGACGTTGAGGATGGCATTCAACTCGAGGCGGTCGAAGCCCACCTGCTGGGGGACGCGGACAGGCGGGATGAACGGCGTTACATTCGACATCGGGCGGCAGGTCAGCCTTGTCTAGGTTGCGGCCCGGTCGTGGCCTTCTCGCATCCGCTTCCGCGTTGCGGGTCCGGCACGATGGCCCACTGATGTAGGAACACCCGGCGTCAGCCTTGTTTCCGTTGCGGCTCAGGCTCTTCGGTCAGCGCCTCGATCCGCTTCCGCAACTGCTCGACCTCGCATTTGAGGATTTCGAGCTTCTGCGTCTGCGGGTCGAAGACCTCGCTGCAGGGCGTGCCGTAGGGCACGAAGCTCTTGGCGTGGGTTCCGCCGTCGATCATCGTGGCGCGCGCCGGAATGCCGACCATGGTCGCACCCTCGGGCACGTCGCGCGTCACTACCGCGTTCGCGCCGATGCGCGCGCGGCGTCCGACCGTGATCGGCCCCAGCACCGCCGCGCCGGATCCCACGATCGAGCCTTCCATCAGCGTCGGATGACGCTTGCCGGCGATGCCGCTCGATGGGTCGGTGCCGCCCAGCGTCACCGACTGATAGATGGTGACGTTGTCGCCGATGTCAGCGGTCTCGCCGATCACCACACCCTGGCCATGGTCGATGAACAGGTTGCGGCCGATCCGGGCGCCGGGGTGGATGTCGATGCCGGTCAGCAGGCGGGCGACATGGTTCACCAGCCGCGCGAGGAAGAAAAGGTTGCCGCGGAACAGCCAGTGCGCGACCCGGTGCAGCGCGACCGCGTGCACGCCCGGATAGAGCAGCACTTCCCACCGGCTGCGCGGGGCAGGATCGCGCGCCTTGATCGAGTCGAGATAGTCGATGAGGGTGCCGAGCACGCAGCGCCTCCCGTTGCTCTTTGAAACCACAATGTAGGCCGATCCGACGCCCGCCGCCAGCCTGAGGTTGAGTTGGAACGAAAGCGCGCCACAGCTCCGGCAACGTTCCGGGCAGGGCCGGACGGCTAGCTGAGCGCTATAGTCGGGGGCAGCGTGTCGATCATCGCCTTGAGACGCGGGTCGTCCGTGCCGCAGCCATAAACGCCGGCGTAAATCTCGTTGAGCCACCCGGCGAGCGTTTCAGCCGGCACCGAGCCAGCAGCGAAATTGTCGATCAAGAGATCGAGCACCGGTGGATCGCCCTCGCCGGGAAGCGGCAGGATATAGTCGAGTCCCGTCACGCGCCGGCAGCCGAGGCGGCGATAGAAGCCGATGCGGCGCGCCCGCAACGCGCGGTCGGGCACCGCCTCGCGGTCCGACTCCACCTCGACGATCAGCGGCCGGTCGGC
>JAEZQR010000302.1 GCA_023413015.1 Pseudomonadota bacterium | reverse complement strand
CGCTACGCAGCGGCACCGACGGGCTGTTGCGCAATGCCGTGATCAGGCTGACCGGCTCGAACGCTCGAGCGCTGGTCAGAGGATCCCGACGGACGAGAATCGCCATCGGCAGATACGTCCCCAGCCGAAGGTCTTCCGGCTTACCCAGCAACTCGCGAACTGTGCCTGCGGCTGCCAGAGGACGCGGACCGGGGTTCAGGACATAGCCGCGCAACGTGACCCGATTGAGGGTGCCGCCGGCACTTCCCCCAATAATCTGAACAGCGTCGCCGGCAATGATCGACTGGTTGCCGCCTGACACACGCACGAACGACTCGCTGCCATCGGGTGCGATCCGGCTGATGGCCGCCGTGTATCCACGCGGCCGCAGCGCGCCGCCAGCATAGTTGGTGAGTTCGCTCAGGGTCGTGGAACCGCGCAATTCGTAGATCGCCGGACGAGCGACCCCGCCGGTTATGGCCGCCGTACCGCCAATCACCGGAACGATGATCCGATCCCCATCCTGCAATCGTACAGACGAAGGCGTGCCGATACCCAGGAGACCATAAAGATCGACAATGGCCGTGCCGCCACCGGCCCGGACCACGCGCACGCTACGCAGCGAGCCAGTTCGGCGAATGCCGCCCGCCCGCGCCAGTGCGGTCGCGACATCGCCGAGTGACGTGAGCTGGTACTGGCCGGGCCGCTCTACCTCGCCACCGACGAAAACGGTGATCGCCCGAACCGAGCCGAGCGAGACGTAGACGTCGGTCCCCAATAGCGTCCGGCGCGTTTCGGCGGCCAGTTCCGACCGCACAGCCGCCAGCGAACGACCCGCGGCTCGAATGGGGCGCAACTGGCCGACGACGAGGCGACCTTCACGGTCGACCCGAACTGTCTGGCTGTCGTTGGTGGCACCCTGGAAGGAAACGACAAGCTCGTCACCTACGCCCAGCGTATAGCTCCCGCCCACTTCGCCGGTCAGAGGACCGCTGCCCCCCTCGGTCGAGCGAAACAAATCATAGCCGAACTGACGAAGCTCAGGGTCGCTGAGACGCTGCCGATATTCGATCTCGACAGGAGACGGAAGGTAAAGCTCATTGAGTTCTGCGCGGGACCGCTGGCGCCGGACTTCCAGTTCCTCTGCCGTCAGTCCTGTGGTCGCTGGCAACTGCGCCGGCACGGCCGCTTCGCCGGCCGCCCGGGATCGGTCGAGCTGCTGACCAGGCGAGGACGAAGCACCAAGCTGTCCCTGAATACGTCCCAGGATGGATGGGTCGAGCTGCTGCGCCCCGCTGGTCGTCGCCAGCGCGATCAGACCAACCGACGTCGCAAGTTGCACGCACCTGAGCGGCAGCCGCCGCGCGAGACCAGACCGCCACAGGCGTTGCACGATGTTACTCCAGGAAATTGCCCAACCCTAAGGCCGTGATAGAAACGCTCTAGTAGAGCGTCAACACAAAGCGCAAGAAGCTGTAGTTTAGCGGCTTACCAGCTCCAGAACGGCACGTGCAGCCAGCGAATCCGTTTTGATCGCACCAGCAGACGCGCCGGCCACCAGCCCGGCATCGACCACAGCCTGACGCGCGCCGAGCGCACCGGCGCCCTGCGAGCCAACAGCTGGCACGACCGACAAGCCGGCCGCCAGTCCCAGCATGGCAAGAAACTTAAACATGCCCCGCATCACGTCCACGATTAAAGCTGGTCGCCAATCCGCCGGTACGTAGCCGGCAGTTGTTAATTTTTGCTTTCGGACCCGGGCGCTTAATATCGCAACTTAAGCTAAATCGCAAGCTGTCTCCGATACTTCAGCCCGTACGAAGCAATCAGGCGCTTGGAGTCCTCTACTGGTTGGGCAGCCGGTCCCATACCAGGTCGCTATAGTCCTTCTGCAACTGCTTGGTAAGCGCGCCGACCTCGAACCGCCAGGGCCCGATCTCGGCGATCGGCGTCACCTCGGCCGCGCTGCCCGTCAGGAATGCCTGCTCGAAGCTTTCGAGCTCCTCCGGCCAAATCGCCCGCTCGATCACCTCGATACCGCGACGCTTGGCAAGATCGATGACACTCCGGCGCGTGATGCCGTCCAGGAAACAGTCGGGCTTCGGCGTGTGGATCTTGCCGTCGTGCACGAAGAAGATGTTGGCGCCGGTCGCTTCGGCCACCTGGCCCCGCCAGTCGAACATCAGGGCATCGTTGTAGCCGCGCGCTTCGGCTTCATGTTTCGACAGGGTGCAGATCATGTAGAGTCCCGCTGCCTTCGAGGCGGTCGGCGCGGTGTACGGCGCAGGGCGCCGCCACTTGGCGATATCGAGACGCAGCCCCTTCTCGAGCACGTCGGCACCGAAATAAGCGCCCCACTCCCAGCAGGCGATCGCCATGTGCGGCTTGGTGCGTTGCGCAGCCACGCCCATCTGCTCCGAACCGCGCCAGGCGATCGGCCGCATATAGCAGTTCTCGAGATTGTTCGCCTTCATCGTGGCGATGCAGGCGGCATCGATCTCGTCTGCCGACCACGGCAGCTCGAAGCCTAGGATTCGGGCCGAGTTGATCAGACGTCGGCTATGCTCCGACAGCTTGAAGATGCGGCCGCCGTAGGCACGCTGACCTTCGAACACCGCGCTCGCATAATGGAGCGCGTGCGTCAGCACATGGACCCGCGCATCGCGCCACGCGATGAGCTCGCCATCGAACCAGATGAAGCCATCGCGATCATCGTAGGTCCGCATGTCCATGGCGCGCTCCGCTGCTGCTAAGTGTGGGTTGCCGGGCGTAATCATCCGTGGGAAATGCGTCAACATGGCTGACGTAAATCCGGTCGCTTCGCCGCAATTCCTGCGCGAGGCCGAAATTCGACGCGGGGTCGAACTTCTCTATTTCGGCTACAGCAACATGATCAAGGGTGCCGACGCATTGCTCGCCGACAGCGGCTTGGGGCGCGCGCACCACCGGGCGCTCTACTTCATCGCCCGTCGCCCAGGCATGCCGGTGTCGGATCTGCTCCGCCTGCTCGATATCACCAAGCAATCGCTCAGCCGGGTGCTGAGTGAGTTGCAGACCGCCGGCTATGTCGTCCACGAGGTCGGCAAGCGCGACCGCCGCCAGCGGCTCCTCCGGCTTACGCCCGAAGGCGCCAAGCTGGAGACCGCCCTCTTTGAGCGGCTACGCGAACGGATGATGGGGGCTTACGCCCAGGCGGGCCAGCAAGCGGTCACCGGCTTCTGGGCAGTGCTGCTGGGGCTCATACCGGCTGAGGATCGGCCGATGATACAGGAACTCCAAGCCGCGCTAGGCTAGTGGCCCGCTGGGCGAATTTCGCGAAGGCCGCTCAGGCTTCGCCGACCGTATCGATCAGGGCCGCGTCGAGCGCCTCCGATGGCTTCTTGCCGGCCCAAAGGACGAACTGGAAGACGGGATAGTAGCGCTCGCACTCGTCGACCGCCGCTTCGACCAGCGTCTCGGCCTGATCGAGCGACAGCCCGATCTCGTCCTCGCCGTTCAGCAGCGTGGCGTGACGGAATAGCAGTGTGCCGTCCGAGGCCCACATCTCGAAGTGGCCCATCCACAATTGCTCGTTGATGAGGCCGATTGTCTCGTAGATCGCGCCGCGCTTGGCTTCGGGCACCCGGATATCGGGGAGCGCGAGGAACTGCAGCATGCGCTCGTCCTCGCGCCAGAGCGCGCGGAGCTGGTACTGGGTCCACGAGCCTTCGATCGAGGCGATGATTTCGTCGTCCCCGTTGCGCTCGCACGCCCAGCCGTGCGCGCCGAAGTAATGCTCAAGCATATCGATCGGCGCTGCCGCCGGCTGCGTCATCTCGGTTTCGAGGTTCACCCGACCGATCTCCTCAGTCCAACGCGCCGATGCTGTCGGCAGCGAAACGAGTCGGCAAGGCCGCTTATGCCGTCAAGGGCAGGAATCCTGTGGATAATCACCCATCCCCGCCTTGCGGAGCGGCCGGCGGCGTCTTGCGCGAACGGCGCTTGGCCTCGTTGGCCGTCGGGTCTAGCTCGGCCGCCTGGCTGGCCGACTCGGCTCCCTTGCCTTCCAGAGCGTCGAGTCGCGCCTTCAAGGCCTCGACCTCCGCCCGGGCATTCGCCGCCATCGCCTTCACCGCCTCGAACTCGTCACGACGCACGAGGTCCATGCCGCCGACGAAGCGCTCGACCGCCTGGCGCATCGACGACTCCATCTCGCGCGCGACGCCGGCGAATGTGCCGGCTGCGCCGTTGGCGAGCTTGGCGAGATCCTCGAAGAAACGGTTCTGCGACTGCACGGAGTCACTCCTGCGGTGGCAGGCGCAGCTCGACGCCTGCGGTTGAAACGTTCGGTCCGCCGCCCGGGTTCAGTTCGTGGATGCGCCAATTGAGCACGGCGGCGAACGACAGCCACGCGAGATAGGGGACCATCAGCCAGCCGGCAAGGCGGCGGACCGAAGCGAAGCGCAGCGTCGTCAGCAGCGCGAGCCCGAAGATGACGACGATCAGCCAGAAGGCTTCCTCGATGCGATGGAAGCGGAAGAACAGCGGCGACCAAGCAAGATTGGCGAGCAACTGGGCGGCGAACAGCAGCAATCCCTGCCCCCTGCCTTTCGCGCCGCGCGCGTTCCACACCAGCGCGAGCGCAACGCCCATCATGACGTAGAGGATCGTCCAGACGATGCCGAAGATAACGCCCGGCGGGTAGGCATCGGGCTTCGCCAGCGCCGCGAACCATGGGTTGCCCTCCGCCGAGCCGGCGAGCCGGCCTGACAAGGTCCCCAGCAACAGCACGAGCGGCACGCTGACGAGCGCGGTGCGGAGGAGCGACCACCGCAGCTGGTCCCTTGAGGCGAGCCCCGTCATGTCGTCGTCACTCCGCCGGCTGCGCCGCACCGCCCAGTTCGCCCTCGAGCTTGCGGGTGACCGCGAGCGGCGAGCCGGTCCGGCGCGCCAGCCGGTTGTAGAACACCGGGATCACGAACAGCGTGAGCAGCGTCGCGATGCTGACGCCCCATACGATCACCACGCCGATCGACTGGCGCGCGGCCGCGCCCGCGCCATGCGCGAGCATCAGCGGCACCGCGCCTGCCACGGTGGCGATCGAGGTCATCAGGATCGGCCGCAGACGGCGGCCCGCCGCCTCGATCACGGCCTCTCCGATCGCCTTGCCTTGGTCGCGCAGCTGATTGGCGAACTCGACGATGAGGATACCGTTCTTTGCAGCGAGGCCGACGAGCATGACGATGCCGATCTGGCTGTAGATGTTGAGCGTGACCCCCATCACCACCAACCCGAGAACGCCGCCGCCGACCGCCAGCGGCACGGTCATGATGATGACCGCCGGGTGGACGAAGCTTTCGAACTGCGCCGCTAGCACCAGGTAGACGATCACGATCGTCAGCAGGAACACCACCACGATGGCGGATCCGGTCTGTTTGTAGGCAAGCGATTCGCCCTTGTAGCCGACCTGCGTGATCTCCGGGATCTGCGCCGCCTGCCCCTCGAGCCAGTTCAACGCCTCGCCGAGCGTATAGCCGGGCGCGAGGCTACCCTGAATGGTGATCGCGCGCAGCTTGTTGTAGCGGCCGAGCGAGCCGGCATCGGCATAGCTGCGAAGCGTCACGAGGTTCGAAAGCGCCACGAGCTGCCCCGTGGTGTTCGACCGCACATAGACGTTGGTGAGGTCCTGCGGGCTGATGCGGTTCTTCGGCTCAGCCTGGAGGACCACATAATATTCCTCGCCGCGGTTCAGATAGGTCGTGACGCGGCGCGAGCCCATCATCGTCTCGAGCGTCCGGCCGATCTCGTCGACCGATACGCCGAGATCGCCGGCGCGGGCGGTGTTGATGTCGATCAGCACCTGCGGCCGGGTTTCCTTGTAGTCGCTGTCGAGGTCGACGATTCCGGGATTCTGCTCCGCCGCCGTGCGCAACTTGTCGCGCGCCCCCGCCAGGTTCTCGAAGGTGTCGCCGGCGATCACGAACTGGATCGGCTGGCCGCGACCGCGCGACAGCGCCGCCGGGATGCTGGCATTGGTGCGTACCGCCGGATGGCGCCGCAGCTTGTCCTGCACCTCGTCCATGACCTCGCGCGTGGTCTTCTCGCGCTGGTCCCACGGCTTCAGGAACACGACGATGCGCCCGCCCGCGAAGTCCTCGCTCGCGCCGAACGAATTGGGCGCGCGCAACATGATGCGACGGATCTCACCGCTGTCGACCATCGGCATCAGGTCGCGTTCGAGGTCGGACATGTAGCCGAGCATCGTGTTCCAGCCCGTGCCCTCGGCAGCGCTCACCGAGACCTGCATCATCCCTTGGTCTTCTTCCGGCGCCAGCTCGGACTTCAACGTGGCACCAAGCGCGATGCAGGCCGCGACGACCGCGAAGGCCGCACCGCCCACCAGGATCGGATGCTCGATGATCCGGCGCAGCGTCCGTTCATAGGCCGCCGCCATCCGGTCGAAGCGCGCGTCGACCCACTTGGTAAGACGGTTGTGGCCGGCCTCCCGCTTTAGAAGCTTGGAGCAGAGCATCGGGGTCAGGCTGAGCGCGACGAACCCGGAGAAGGCGATCGCGCCGATCATGGCGCCCGCCAACTCACGGAACAGCATGCCAGTGTTGCCGGCGATGAACATCACCGGCACGAACACCGCGCAGACGACGAGCGTCGTGGCCACCACCGCGAATGCCACCTGCGACGATCCCTTGTAGGCGGCGACCAGCGGGCTCTCGCCCTCCTCGATGCGGTGATAGATGTTCTCGAGCACGACGATCGCGTCGTCGACGACGAGGCCGATTGCCAGGACGAACGCCAGTAAGGTCAGCAGGTTGATCGACATGCCGAACGCCCACAATACGATGAACGTGGCGGTCAGGCAGATCGGCACCGTGACGGCCGGGATCAGCGTGGCGCGGGCCGAGCCGAGGAACAGGTAGATCACGAGTACGACGAGAACCGCCGCCTCGATCAGCGTGCGATAGACGTTGCTGATGGCGGCGTCGATGAACTGCGAGGAGTCGCTGCCGATCACCATCTCCATGCCCGGCGGCAGCGTCTTGGAGATTTCGGCGATCTGCGCCTTTGCCGCGCGCGCGACGTCGAGCGTGTTGGCACCCGACTGGCGCACGATGCCCATGCCGACACCCGGCACGCCGTTCGAGCGGAACAGGCTGTAGGGATTCTCCGGTCCGACCTCGACCCGCGCGACATCGCCGAGCCGGACCAGGTAGCCGCTGTCGCCGCGGCTGACGATCAGCGATTCGAAATCGCGTGGCGTCGAATAGGCGCGGTTGAGACGGACGGTCAGGTTCTGATCCTTCGTCTCGACGCGTCCGGCCGGCAGCTCTACATTCTGGCGGCGGAGCGCACTCTCGACGTCGCCGGGCGTCAGCCCCAGCGCCGCCAGCCGCTCGCGATCGAGCCAGATGCGCATCGCCGGCTTGGCTTCACCGCCGAACTGCACGCGCGCCACGCCATCGAGCGACGAGAAACGGTCGATGAGGAAGCGGTCGGCGTAGTCGTAGAGGTCCATCAGCGACCGGCCCTTGCCGGTCAGCACAATCCAGATGATCGGCTGTTCGTCGGCATCGACCTTGCGAATCTCCGGCGGGTCGGCTTCCTCGGGCAGGTTATTGAGAATGCCGCTGACGCGGTCACGTACGTCGTTCGCCGCGGCGTCCACATCGCGCGACGCCGAGAATTCGATGCTGATCGAGGATCGGCCATTCTGCGAGTTGGACGTGATCGCCTCAACGCCTTCGACGCCGCTGATGCGGTCTTCGATCAGCTGGGTAATGCGGCTCTCGACGACGTTGGCCGCCGCGCCGCGATAGCTGGTCTCGATCGAGACGACGGGCGGATCGACGTCGGGCACCTCGCGCACCGAAAGCCGGCCGAACGCCACGAGCCCGAACAGGACGAGCAGGATCGCGATCACCGCCGCGAAGACGGGCCGCTTAACCGAAACGTCTGACAACACCATAGCGGATCAGCCTGCCTGGCGTTCGGCGGCGGGCGCCGTCCTCACCTTGCCCCCGTCGCGAACCTTTACCGTACCTTCGGTGACGATGCGATCGCCCGCCGCCAGACCGCGGCGCACCTCGACCATACCTTCCTGCCGCGCCCCGGTTTCGACCGGCGTCTTGAGCGCGACATTCTCGGCATCGACCTTGAACACGAAATTCTGGTCGCGCTCGGCAACAAGCGCGATCTCCGGCACCGCGAGCGATGTGCGCGGGTTCGCGATCACGCTCACCGTGACCAGCATTCCGGGCTTCAGCCGCGCATTGGGATTGGGGAGCACGGCGCGTACCATCACCGACCGGGTGAGCGGATCGATGGTCGGCTCGATGCTTTCGATCGTGCCGCGGAACAGCTCGCCCGGATAGGCGGCGGCGCGCGCTTCGATCCCCTGGCCCTGCCGCATGGCGCCGAGAAAGGTCTCGGGCAGGCTGAAGTCCAGCTTGATCTGCGACAGGTCGCTGATCGTCGCGATCTGGGTCCCTGCCGTCACAGTCGCGCCCGGCGAAATGCGGCGCAGGCCGATGACGCCGGAGAAAGGCGCGCGGATGACGCGGTCGCTGATCTGCGCCTGGACCGCGCCCGACTGGGCCTTGGCGGCATTCACCGCCGCCACCTGCTCGTCGACGCGGGCGTTGGTCGCGAAGCCGCGCTCCTGCAGCTGGCGCAGGCGATCGAGCTGCTGCTGCGCCTCGGTCAGGCGCGCCTGCGCCTGTCGCAGGCCGGCGGCCTCCTCGCTGCGCGCCAGCTCGGCGATCACCTGCCCGCGACGGACATATTCGCCGTCGGTGAAGTTCAGCCGCACGATGCGCTCGGTGACGGTCGAGGCCAACGTCGTCGATTCGCGCGCATAGGCGGTACCCACCGCCTCGATTCGGTCGGCGAAGGCCATCGGCTTTACGGCCTCGACGACGACCGACGGCGCCGGGCCGCCCTTGCCGCCGGGTGCTTTTGCCGCGTCACCCTGGCCGCAGGCGGTAACCGCCAGCAGGGCAGCGGTGATCAGAAACGAGCGCGGGCGAACCGGCATCAACGAACATCCCCCTCGGACATACGGACTTAACAGACTGATACGAGCCTGCCTTTGGCGGCAAGCGCGCGATAAAGCAATGACTCTACGGCCCGAATCGTGCCAATCCCCTCCCGCAAGCGACAGGATCACGCACAGCCCTGCAAAGGCGTAACCTCGTTCCGACACATCGGGAGCAGGTGCCATGCAGGTCCAAGCCGCCGTCATCAGTGCCTTCGGCCGACCCTTCGAGGTCAGGTCGCTCGATCTGGCCGAACCCGGCCCGGACGAAATTCTGGTGCGGCTCACCGCCGTTGGCATCTGCCACAGCGACGTCGCTTGTCAGCACGGCGCGTTCGAACCGCCGCTGCCGATCGTCCTCGGTCACGAAGGCGCCGGCATCGTCGAACGGGTCGGCGCGAACATCCGCCATGTCCGTCCCGGCGACCATGTGGTGCTATCCTACGCCTCCTGCGGTTCCTGCCCGCGCTGCGAGTCGGGCGAGCCGCAATATTGCCAGGAATTCGGCCTGCGGAATTTCAAGGGCTGGCGACCGAACGGCGAACCGTCGTTCAAGGATGACGGCGCCGATGTCTGGGGCGGCTTCTTCGGCCAGTCCTCGTTCGCCACCTATGCGCTGTCGACCGCGCGCAACACGGTGAAGGTACCGGACCGGCTGCCGATCGAGCTGCTCGGGCCGCTCGGTTGCGGACTGCAGACCGGCGCAGGCACGGTGCTCAACACGCTCAAGCCCAAGGCCGGCGACAGCCTCGTCGTGTTCGGCGTCGGGACGGTCGGCATGGCGGCGCTGATGGCAGGCGCCGCCAGCGGCTGCAGCACGATCGTCGCCGTAGACGTGCACGACAACCGCCTCGACCTCGCCCGTGAACTCGGTGCGACGCATGCCGTGCGCGGCGATGCACCCGACCTGCTGACGCAACTCCAGGCGATCCTGCCGACGGGCGCCAACTACACGGTCGATACCAGCGGCCGGGCTACGAGCATCCGCGCCGCGATCGATATCCTCGCCGCGCGCGGCACCTGCGCGGTACTCGCCGTGTCGCCGGGCGTCGAGGTGACGTTCATGCCGGTCGTCCTGCTCGGCGGCCGCAAGATTCTCGGCGTGACCGAGGGCGACGCCGATCCACAAGCGTTCATCCCGCGCATGATCGAGCTTTATGAGGCCGGCCGCTTCCCCTTCGACCGGCTGGTGCAGTTCTACACGCTCGACCAGATCAACGAGGCGATCGCCGACATGCATCACGGCCGGACGATCAAGCCGATCCTGCGCATGCCCGCCTGAGAAGGCGTATTTTCGCTTCACCGTAAGCACAAGGCGCGCGAGCGTTTGATACGCCGCGCGTCGCAACCGCGCGACTCCCGCTTCGTTGTCCCCGGCAACAACGAAAGGAGCATCCTATGGCGAAGAAGGGCGATCACGACGGCAAGAGCGGCCGTTCGGATCAGATGGCCGGCAACCTCAAGCAGGAAGGCAACCGGAACGACAACAGCCGCACCGGCCACAAGCAGACCGGCGGCCACGGCGGTCACCGCTAGGAGACGATCATGGCCGACAACAGCAACAACAAGCAGAACAAGAACAACAACCGCAACCCGACGCTGCGCGACCATGAGCGCATGCAGGGCCGGTCGGGCCACGCCATCCACGAGAAGGGCGTGCTGTCGACCGACGGCAGCGACACGAGCGACCGCGGCGCACGCGACCGGAGCTCGGGCGGCGGCCGCGAGATGAGCCGCGACAGCGGCCACAACTAGGAGACGGCGAATGGCGCACGGCGACAACCCGGCCGACCGCTACAACCACCGCGTGGCGCGCGAGCGTGACCGCGAACGCCCCGTCAGCGAGCTTCCCGAAGCATTGCGGGGCGTCGGCGTCGACAACCACGAGACGAGCCAGGGCGAGATCGAGACCTTCGATGCCTCGGTCGAGCAGGAAGGCCGGCGGCGCAACCTGCTCGGCTCCGACGATGATCGCGCCGGCGCGGGCGGCTCGCCCGATACCAGCGCCGGCGACCCCGGCGGCACGCTCGGCACCCAAGGCAGCGGCCGCGAACAGGACCGATAGGAGCAAGCGATGGCCAACGAACGGCACAAGCAGACCCGCCCGGCGGGTGACGAGGACCTGACCGGCCAGCGCGACCGCGAGGACGTCAACATCCGCGACGGCGGTGTCGGCCCCTCGGGCAGCGACTTCAACGACACGGGCCGGATCGGCGGCCTCGGCAACACCTCGGACGGGATGCACTCGCGCGACCAGTTTTCGATGGGCGCCGACGACCATGTGATGGAGGCGATGCAGATCATCGACACCAACATCACCGACAGTGGCGTCAATCCTTACGATTCGGGTGACGTGAACGAGGATCGGCGCGATGGCGAATGACCGCGAGACCAAGAGCTTTGAGGTGAAGCCGGACTCCCGGCCTGACCAAAGCGCCGCGATCCGCGCCTCGGACCAGCGCGGCGAGCGGCTGACCCGAGGCGGTGCCGGCGGCACGATGAGCGGCAACCGCGATGCCGACCTGCACGCCCACGGCGAGAGCGGCAGCTCGGGCGTCGGACTGCCGTCGGCACCCGACAACGATATGCGCATCAACACGCGGGACGGCGCCCGCGCCACCGGCAGCGAAAGCGGCGGCGGGTCGGGCGCGCTTGGCGCCTCGACGGGCACCAACCCGGATCAGGACATAGGAGCCGATGATGAGCGATGACCGCAAGCGCATCGACAACAACGATGCTTCACGCGACGAGCCCCGGAACCGCACCGACGACGAACGCGGGATAGGCCTCAGCTCGAGCCGCACCGGCGAACGCGACCGCGACGACGACCTGTCCGATATCGGCGGCACCGATGAGATGGGCAGCGAGACCGGCGGCCTCGCCGGCACCAGCCGGTAGGAGACCCACATGACCGATCAGGACAAGCCGCGCCCGCTCACGACCGAGGAGGAGATCGACCGCACCGGCCGCGACGAGCAGGTCGCCGGCGTCGATGCCAACGAAGGCTTCGGCGCCACAGGCTCGACGCGCGAGCAGCGCGACGGCCTGTCTGAGAACGATGCGCCCAGGGACGGCGTCGACAGCGCCGACTTCCCCGGCGCCGGTGCGCCCTAGGCTACCACATCGACTTGGCGGCGCGGCTGGGCCACTCATGGTCATAGGTCGCGCCGCCGACCTCGCCGTCCGATAGCGCGGCCAGGATCTCGCCCGGCGTCGGCAGCGACGCCGGATCGACATGCCGCTCCGGGTTCCACAGCTCGGAGCGTATGACCGCACGGGCGCACTGGAAGTAAGCCACCTCCACCGTGATCACGAGCGCGGTACGCGGCGCCTGTCCGTCGACCGCGAGCGAGGCAAGAAGCTCGCGCTCGGCTGACACAACGGCCCAGCCATTGACCCGCAACGTCGTGCCCGAACCCGGGATCAGGAACAGCAGCCCGACGCGCGGATCGCGCACGATGTTGCGAAGCGAGTCGATGCGGTTGTTCCCGCGCCGGTCGGGCATCACCAGCGTGCGCTCATCCGCCACGCGCACGAAGCCCGGCCGGTCGCCGCGCGGGCTGCAATCAAGCCCTTCCGGCCCACAGGTCGCGAGCGCCACGAACGGCGACGCCTCGATCAGCGCGCGATAATGCGGCGTGATCCGGCCGACCTCCTTCACCGTCGAAGCCGGTGTCGGCTTCGCGTGATAGATCGCCTCTAGTTCCTCGATCGTCGCGATGTGGCTCATGCGGTCCTCCATCGCGCCGGACTCATCAGCCCGCCAGCGCCTTCTTGAGCAGCTCGTTGACCACTGCCGGGTTGGCCTTGCCGCCGGTCGCCTTCATCGTCTGGCCGACGAAGAAGCCGAACAGCTTGTCCTTGCCCGAGCGATACTCGGCGACCTTGTCGGCATTGGCGTTGATCACCTCGGCGATCGCCGCCTCGATCGCGCCGGTGTCGCTCACCTGCTTCAGGCCCCGCTCCTCGACGATCGTGCCGGCATCCTTGCCGGTCTCGATCATCAGCGCGAACACGTCCTTGGCAAGACGGCCCGACAGCGTGCCGTCGGCGATCAGCGCCAGAAGCTCCGCGCCCTGCGCCGGCGAGATCGGGCTCTCCGCCATCGCGCGGTCGCCGCTCTTCAAGGCCCCGAACAGGTCGGAGATCACCCAGTTCGACGCCGCGCGCGCGACCTCGGCCTCCGGCTTGCCCTGCCGCTTGGCGCTCTCGGCGAGCAGCGCCTCGAAATAGTCCGCCGTTTCCTTCTCGGCGGTCAGCACGCCCGCATTGTAGGCGCTGATGCCGAGCTGCTCCTCGTAGCGCGAGCGCTTGGCGTCGGGCAGCTCGGGCAGGCTCGCCCGGCACTCGGCGACGAAATCCTCGGTCAGCTCGAGCGGCAGCAGGTCCGGATCGGGGAAGTAGCGATAGTCGTGCGCCTCTTCCTTCGACCTGAGCGAGCGCGTCTCGCCGCGATCGGGATCGAACAGGCGCGTCTCCTGCGTGATCGTGCCGCCGGCCTCAATGATCTCGACCTGGCGCCGCGCCTCATATTCGATCGCCGCCATCACGAAGCGGACCGAGTTGACGTTCTTGATCTCGCAGCGCGTGCCGAACGGCTCCCCCGGCCGGCGCACCGACACGTTGACGTCGGCGCGCATGGAGCCTTCCTCCATATTGCCGTCGCACGATCCGACATAGCGCAGGATCGTCCGCAGCTTGCGCACATAGGCGCCCGCCTCTTCCGGCGAACGCATGTCGGGCTTCGACACGATCTCCATCAGCGCTACGCCCGAACGGTTCAGATCGACGTGGCTCTTCGACGGGCTCTGGTCGTGCATCGACTTGCCCGCGTCCTGCTCGAGGTGGATGCGCTCGATGCCGACGGGCCGCGTCGCGCCGCTCTCCAACTCGACAACGATCTCGCCCTCGCCCACCACCGGATACTGGAACTGGCTGATCTGGTAGCCCTGCGGCAGGTCGGCGTAGAAATAATTCTTGCGGTCGAAGCGCGACCAGCGGTTGATCTTCGCGCCGAGCGCGAGGCCGGTGCGCACCGCCTGCCGCACACACTCGCCGTTGATCACCGGCAGCATGCCGGGCATCGCCGCGTCGACGAAGCTCACCTGGCTGTTCGGCTCCGCGCCGAACGCGGTCGAGGCGCCCGAGAACAGCTTGGCCTTCGAGACCACCTGCGCGTGCACCTCGAGGCCGAGCACGACCTCCCACTCGCCGGTCTCGCCCTGGATGCGGAAAGGCTTCATGTCACTCATCTTACCACCACCGCTCCGGCTTCGCCGTAAAGTTCGCCGCGCGCTCGATCGCATAGCCCGCGTTCAGCACGCCTTCCTCGTCGAGCGCCTTGCCGATGATCTGGAGGCCGAGCGGCAGCCCATCCTTGTCCAGTCCCGCCGGCACCGACATCGCCGGCAGGCCGGCGAGCGACGACGGCACGGTGAAGACGTCGTTCAGGTACATGGCGATCGGATCGTCCGACTTGGCGCCGAACGCGAAGGCGGCCGACGGCGCGGTCGGCGTCAGCAGCAGGTCGCACTGCGTCCAGGCGCCGTCGAAGTCCTGCGCGATCAGCGCGCG
>JAEZQR010000353.1 GCA_023413015.1 Pseudomonadota bacterium | reverse complement strand
TCGCACGACCATCGCCGACCGCGAGGTCGATGCCCAGGTCCGCGCCTTTCATCGCGGCTCCGAGCCACCGCGCGTCCGGCACCTGCTCGAGCGGCCGTTCGGCGCGGTACCGATCGGCAGCGGCGCCCAAAGACCGGCCTCCACCACAGCACCGATCGACTAGGACCGGAACCACGCTGCGCCGCACCGGTTGACTGCCGGCCAGAGAAGGAGAGCGGCAATGGCTCAGAAAGCAGCAGGCGGTAATCCCGGTGGCCTGAAAGCCAAAGGCGGCGACGACAACCGCACCTCGGGTCGCGGTGGCGGCGGTAAGGGCGGCGGTGGCCGCGGCGGCGGCAACAAGTCCGGAACCGGCAGCTAAGCGATCAGCGCGACGGCCTTCCCGGTCAGACGCCCCTCGGCCATCGCAGCGAACAGCTCGTCCGCACGGTCGAGGGGCATGCGCAGCCCGATGTACGGCCGCAGGCCGCGCTCGGCGAGATCGTCGATCGCCTCGATATGCGCCCGCCCGGCCTCAGGGCTGCGGCGCCCCTGCTCGCCGGCGCGCACGCCGATCACCTCGATGCCCTTGAGCAGCAGGCGGTTGAGCGGCAGCGGCGCCGGATGGCCGCCGACGAATCCGACGACGAGATAACGCCCGTTCCACTTCAGCGTGCGCAGCGCCGGCTCGAACGCGGTCCCGGCGACCGGGTCGTAAACGACATCGATCTGTCCCTTGAGCGGGTCGAGATCGGGGTTCGACCGATCGAGGATCATGACGTCATGAGCGCCTGCCTCGCGTGCGGCGTCGAGCTTCTCCGCCGAGGACGCCGCTGCGATCACCTGCGCGCCGAGTGACTTGGCGACGCCCACTGCCGCCAGCCCCATGCCGCCGCCGGCACCCAGCACCAGCACGCGCTCGCCGCGCTGAAGCCGGCCGCGCACCGCCAGCGCGACGTAGGCGGTGAGCGCGCCCACGGTATGCGCCGCCGCCTCGTCGTCGTGCAGGCCGGCCGGGACCGGCCGCACCTGCGAGGCCTCGACCGTCACGAACTCGGCGAGGCAGCCGCTCCGGGCGCCGACGATCACTCGCTCGCCAATCAGGTCGCCGAGCAGCCCTTCCCCCACCTCGTCGATGATGCCGCAGGCCTCGACGCCGGGAATGAACGGCAGCTCGGGCTTGTACTGATAGCCGCCCGACAGCATCAGCAGGTCGGGATAGTTGAGCGCGGCCGCAGTCAGGCGTACGCGGAGCTGGTTCGGGCCAGGCTCGGCCGGATCGGGCCAGTCGGGCTCGAAACGCAGCCCGGCGCGATCTTCGCTCAGCTGATGGCAGATCCAGGCACGCAACGCGGTTCTCCCCTCTTTTGCGGCAGCTTCCTCGGACATAAGCTGCCGTGCAACGAAAAAGAAAATAACTCGTACCTGGGGAGGTCGAGATGGCCGAAAGCTGGAGTTTCGGACGCGTATTGTCGGCCGTGGCGAGCGCCGTGCCGCCGGATGAGCCCGCGCTGATCCACGGTGAGCGCGTCATCAACTGGGGCGACTTTGAGCGACGAACCAATGCGCTCGCGCAGGCCTTCATCGCCGCCGGCGCCCAACCCGGCGACAAGCTCGCCCATCTCTTGCGCAACTCGCCGGCCTATCTCGAAACCACCGTCGCCGGGATGAAGGCGCGGCTCGTCCATGTGAACGTCAACTACCGCTACACCGGCGAGGAACTGCACTACATCCTCGACAACTCCGACAGTGCGGTCGTGGTGTTCGACGGCGAGTTCGCCGAAGTGCTCGACGGTATCCGCGACCGGCTCCCGCTGGTGAAGCTGTGGGTGCAGGTCGGCGGCGAAAACGCTGATTTCGCCGTGGATTACGAGGCGATCGCCGCGGGCAACGCCGCCTCCCCCGCCCTCGACCATCAGCCGTCGGACATGATGTTCATCTACACGGGCGGCACCACGGGCATGCCCAAGGGCGTGATGTGGGATCAGGGCGACATGTGGCAGATCCTGGTCAAGGGCGGTGTGCTGTGGAACGGCGAGCCGCCCGCGACGCTCGACGACTGGCTCGCGATGGTTCGGGGCTTGCCAGTGCGGCAGCGCGTGCTCGTCGGCCCGCCGCTGATGCACGGCACCGGCTTCCTGTCGGGCCTGATGGCGCTGGCTCGCGGCGGATCGGTGATCACGCTGACCGACCGCAGCTTCCAGGCGCTCGAGACGCTGGAGGCGGCGCGCAAGTGGCGGCCCGACACCGGCGTTATCGTCGGCGATGCGTTCGCGCGGCCGATCCTGCGAGCACTCGACGAGACCGGCGACTCCGATGCGGTGTCGTCGATCCGTGTGGTCGTATCGTCCGGCACGATGTGGAGTCCGGAGGTAAAGGCCGGCCTCCTGCGCCACAACCCGAACATGGTGCTGATCGACGCCTTCTCGTCGAGCGAGGCGCTCGGCATGGGTACATCGATGACGACCGCCGCCGACGCCGGCAAGCCGACGCGCTTCGTCGGCGACGAGGACACGCTAATCCTCGACGAGGACATGCGGCCGATCGCGCCCGGCTCGGGCAAGGTTGGGCGGGTGGCGCGTGGCGGGCTGCTGCCGCGCGGCTACTACAAGGACGAGGAGAAGACGGCGCGCACCTTCCTCGAACTGAATGGCCGACGCTACTGCGTGGCGGGCGATCAGGCGACGATCGAGGCGGACGGCACGATCGTGCTGCTCGGCCGCGGCAGCCACTGCATCAACACCGCCGGCGAGAAGGTCTTCCCCGAAGAGGT
>JAEZQR010000286.1 GCA_023413015.1 Pseudomonadota bacterium | reverse complement strand
CGGAAGCCGGCGCGCAGCGCCTCGACGATCATGGCGAAGGAGGCCGCCGACAGCGCGTTCGGGCTGCCGCCGCCGAAGTGGATCGAGACGACCCTGCCCCGCCCTTCGAGACGCTTCGAGACGGTGGCGATCTCGGTCCTCAGCGCCTCGACATAGGCGGTCAGCCGGTCGGGCCGGTTGGCGGCTCCCGTGTTGCAGCCGCAATACCAGCAGATCTTCTCGCAGTAAGGGATGTGCAGGTAGAGCGACAGGCGCGCATCCGGCGCGACGCCGGCCAGCGCGGCGGCTTGGTCCACGACACCGACCTGGCGGGTGAATTCGGCGGCGGTCGGATAGCTGGTGTAGCGCGGCGCGGGCGCGGCGAAATAGCGGGGGAGATAGGTCCACATGCAACCTGCATCGCCGAAGCGCGATGCCGGCGCTTTGATTCCGATCAAACACCCATGCATGGCAGCCATGCCGCGGATCGTTGCGCTGGATCAATGAGGCCGCGGTCCCGCCGCGGCACTCCCAGTTCACCAACTAGGGAGCAAATCCATGAAGACCATGATCATGTCCGCTGCGGGCCTCGCGATCCTCGCGGCGCAGCCTGCCCACGCCGAAGCCGGCGACACGCTGGTCCGGCTGCGCGGCATAGTCGTCGCGCCGAACGAGGATGCGAGCGCCGTGCGGCCGAGCTATCCGACCGGCCACGTCGCGGTCGACAACGCCGTCGTTCCGGAACTCGACTTCACCTACATGCTAACCACCAACATCGGCGCCGAGCTGATCCTGGCGACCAGCCCGCACGACATCTCGGGCCGCGGCGCGCTCGCGGGCGTCGGCAAGCTCGCCGACGCGATGGCGCTGCCGCCGACGCTGACGCTCCAGTACCACTTCGCCCCTGAGGCGATGGTGCGGCCCTACGTCGGTGTGGGCATCAACTACACGATGTTCTACGACGAGAACGCGAGCCGCGCGCTCGAGACCGCGATCGGCGGCACCAAGGTGTCGCTCGACGACTCGCTCGGTTACGCGCTGCAGGCGGGCGTCGACGTCGCGCTCAATGAACGCTGGTTCCTCAACCTCGACGTGAAGTACATCGACATCAACACCACCGCGACGCTGCGCACCGGCGCGCTGGTCAACACGGTCGACGTGAACCTCGATCCGATCGTCGCCGGCATCGGCGTGGGCTTCCGGTTCTAAACTGCCGAAACGGAAGAGCCCGGCCGGTGAGGAGCGATCTTCACTGGCCGGGCTCTTTTTGCCTGCGGACAAATCTGCCCGCGGTCGGTGACGTGTCAGCTCCGCTCCTCCGGCTCGTCGTCGAGAAGGATGCGCAGCGCAGCGCCGTCGAGGTCTTCGTACTGGCGGCTGCGGACGGTCCAGAGAAAGGCGGCGAGGCCGAGCAGGCCGGTGGCGAGTGCGACCGGGATGAGGAGCGACAGGGCGACCATCAGCGTACTCCGACCCGCAGCGAGAGCGCGTTGGCGATGACGAGGATCGAGGAGGTTGACATGGCGACGGCGGCGATCAGCGGCGTGGCGTAGCCGAGCATCGCGATGGGCACAGCGACGATGTTGTAGCCGATCGCCAGCACGAAGTTGTGCAGCACGCGGCGGCGCGCGCGGCGCGCGGTATCGAGCGCGGTGGCCACGCCGCCGAGGTCGTCGCCAAGGAACACGAGATCGGCCGCGGTCTGACCGACGTCGCTGGCGGTCGACGGCGCCATCGAGGCGTGGCCGGAGCTGAGCGCTGGTCCGTCGTTGAGCCCGTCGCCGACGACGAGCACGCGGCGCCCCTGCCCCTGCAGCATGCGGATCGCCTCGACCTTGTCGGCCGGGCGGCACTCGGCGGCCCAGGTGCGGACGTTGAGGCTGGACGCGACCGCGGCGACGGCCGAAGCGCGGTCGCCGGACAGGATGCGGACGTCCATGCCCGCCGCCTGCAGCTTGGCGATGGTCCCGGCCGCATCGGCGCGTGGGTGGTCGCGGAAGGTGAGCAGGACTGCGGGCGCATCGCCGCGGCGGTAGGCGAGCTGAAGCAGGCTGGCATCGGCCGTCGTCGCCAGCGCCGGATCGACCCACGACGGGCGGCCCAGCCGCACCTGCGAGCCGTCGACGAGCGCCTCAAGCCCGCAACCGGGCTGCTCGCGGATCTCGTCGACGGCCGCAGGCGCGATGCCAGCGGCCTTGGTGGCGGCGAACAGCGCCCGCGACAGCGGATGGGTGCTGCGCGCGGCGAGCGCCGCCGCCAGCGCCGCGTCCGTGTCCCCAAGCGGCAGCTTGCCGGCAAGCTCGGGGCGGCCGAGCGTCAGCGTCCCGGTCTTGTCGAACACGACAGTGTCGCATTCGGCGAGCCGTTCGAGCGCGCCGCCGTCCTTGACGAGCACGCCGCGGCGCATCAGCACGCCGGCGGCAGTCACCTGCACCGCCGGCACCGCGAGCCCTAGCGCGCAGGGGCAGGTGATGATGAGCACGGCGGCCGCGATGGTCAGCGCCATGTGTGGGCCGGAGCCGAGCAGCAGCCAGACGGCAGCGGTCAGCAAAGCGGTCAGGTGCACGACGGGCGCGTACCAGCGCGAAGCGCGGTCGGCGAGCCGCACGTAGCGAGCGCGGCCGCCCTCCGCCGCCTCCATCAGCCGCACGACGTCGGCCATGAAGGTCGCTTCGCCGGCGGCGGTGGTCTTGAGCGTCAACGGGCCGTCGATGTTGAGCGTGCCGGCGAGCACGCGGTCGCCGACGCTGACGGCCTCGGGAAGGCTCTCGCCGGTGATGAGCGAGCGGTCGATCGAGGAGCGGCCCGCCTCCACCACGCCGTCGACCGGGATGCGGTCGCCGGCCGAGACCAGCACCCGCATGCCGGGCGCGACCGCCTCGATCGGACGGTATTCGGTCGTGCCGTCGGAAAGCAAAGTCGTCGCGCCGCGCGCGGTCTGCTTCAAGAGCTGCGACACCGCCGTGCGCGCGCGGTCGCGCATCACGCTGTCGAGGTAGCGGCCAATGAGCAGGAAGAAGAGCAGCGAGGTCGCGCCGTCGAAATAGGCGTGCGGCCCGGAATGGAGCGTCTCATAGAGGCTCATCGCGGTCGCGAGGATGACACCAATCGAGATCGGCACGTCCATGTTGGTGCCGCCGCGGCGCAGCGCCTGCCAGGCCGAGATGAAGAATGGCCGGCCGGCGTAGGCGATCGCTGGAATCGCGATGGCCGCCGAGATGGCGTGGAACAGGTCGCGCGTCGCGTCGCTCGCCCCCGACCACACCGAGATCGACAGCAGCATGACGTTCATCGAGGCGAAGCCCGCGACCACCATCGCGCGCAGCAGCCCCTGCGAGGCCGACTGCGCCTCGCCCTCGCCGGCCTGTTCAGGCGCGAACGGGCGGACCTCGAAGCCCAAGCCTTCGACCGCCGCGACGATCGCCTCCGGCCGCTGCCGGTCCGTGGCCCATTCGACCGCCAGACGGCGGGTGGTGAAGTTCACCCGCGCATGCTCGACGCCGGGAAGCGCGCGCACCGCGGTCTCGATCTTGCGGATGCAGCCGGCGCAATGGATGCTAGGTACATGCAGGTCGAGGCGGACACGTCCCTCGCTAAGCTCGGCGGTGAACAGGTCGAGCGGACTGGCGGCGATCGCAGATGTCATCGGCTATGATCCAACGTTGATGCGATCGTCTAGCCGGTAGCTGTGCGCCCCGTCCTTGAGCTGGATCAAAGCCTCCCACTGGCCGGGCGCCAGCGCATGGGCCACGGCATAGTCGCCCGACGCGCGGCGGTGCAGGCGCAGAACCGCCTCCTCCTTCGCCGCCAGCGGGCGGGCGAGCGTCGCGGTGACCGAGAGGCCGGACAAGGGCTCGCCGTCGTGGCCAAGCGCCGACACGACGATCAGGTCGCCTTCGGTACGCACGCCGACGGCCCAGCCGAGCGCCGCCTGCCGCCGGCCTGCCTTGAGCCAGTCGTTGAAGTCCTGGCTCGCGACATAGCCATTCTTGACGATCGCGCCGCTGAAGGTGCGCGAGGCGAGCGTCGCCATGGTGACGTTGACGGCGATGACGACCGCGAAGAAGCCGACGATGATCGCGGCGAGCTTGCGGCCGGTGAATGTCCTGATCGCTGCGGCAGCCATGTCATGCCTCCGGTGCGCTGAAGTAGGTGGTTTCGCTGGTGGCCTCGTCGCCGCCGATCTCGCGCAGCTCGAAACGGAAGTCGGTGCGCTCGCCGTCGAGCGCCGTCCGCGGCGCGCGGACGTAGACGTGAAGCGTCTCAAGGCCGTCGGGGCGCGCGTCGATCACCAGCGTCGAGCGCTCCTCCTTCGAGCCCAGCGCCTCGTGCATCGATGCGCCCTTGAGGCCCGCGATCGACAGTGCAAAGCGCCGCGGCCGCGCCTCCATGTTGAGCAGCTTGACCGTGTAGCCGTTGCGGATGTCGCCGTCGGCGAGCCGCACGAAGGTGGGGTTGCGGTCGTGGCCGACGCTGAGGTCGAGGCGGTCGCGCGTGGCGAGCACGCCGAGCATGGCGAGGCCGATCAGTGACCAGCCGGCGAAGTAGAGCATGGTGCGCGGCCGGACGACCGTCCGCCACAGCGGCTTGAGCGGCTTGCCGGCCGCCTCCTCCTGGTCGCGCTTGAGCGTGGTGTAGCCGATCAGGTCCTGCGGGCGGTTGAGCTTGCCCATCACGTCGTTGCAGGCGTCGATGCACAGCGCGCAGGTAATGCATTCGAGCTGCGGCCCGTTGCGGATGTCGATGCCGGCGGGGCAGACGTTCACGCAGGCGTTGCAGTCGATACAGTCGCCGAGCTTCAGGTCAGCGATCTCGGCGCGCTTCATGCCTTGGCTGCGGGGCTCGCCGCGCCACGCCTTGTAGGTGACGACCAGCGAGTTCTCGTCGAGCATCGCGCTTTGAATGCGCGGCCACGGACACATATAGTTGCAGACTTGCTCGCGCAGCAGGCCGCCGAATAGGTAAGTCGTGGCGGTCAGCACGCCGATGCTGGCGTAGGCGATGAAGGCTGCCTCGCCGTTGAACAGCTCGCGCGCGAGCGTCGGCGCGTCCGCGAAGTAGAAGACCCAAGCGCCGCCGGTGAGAAGCCCGATCAGCAGCCAGCTCGCATGGAGCGCGGCACGTCTGGCGATCTTCGCTGGTCCCCACCGCGCGCGGTCGAGCCTGATGCGCGCGTTGCGGTCACCCTCGATCCGGCGCTCGACGGCCATGAACAGGTCGACCCAGACGGTCTGCGGGCAGGCGTAGCCGCACCAGGCGCGGCCGATGCTCGAGGTGACGAGGAACAGCCCGATGCCCGCCATGATCAGCAGGCCGGCGATGTAGTAGAATTCCTGCGGCCAGATCTCGATCGGGCCGAAGTAGAAGCGGCGGTGGGCAATATCGACCAGCACCGCCTGGTCGGGAGCATAAGGCCCGCGGTTCCAGCGCAGCCATGGCGTGAAATAGTAGATCGTCAGCGTCACCGCCATGACAAGCCACTTGAGCGAACGGAAGCGTCCGCTCACGCGCTTCGGGAAGATCTTCTCCCGCTTCTTGTAGAGCTCGGCGCGCGCAGCGCCGGTGCGGGCCTTGTGCGTCGACACGGGCGCTACTCCCCTCCGCCCAAGCTGTGGACATAGGCGGCGAGCTGCTTGACCGTGGCCGGGTCGAGCCGCTGCTGCCATGCCGGCATCACGCCGCCGCGCGGCCCATAGACGGTGCGCGCGAGCGTCTCGCGGTCGCCGCCGTAGAGCCAGATCGCGTCGGTCAGGTTCGGCGCGCCGATCTTGCGGTCGCCGTTGCCGGCAGGACCATGGCAGGCGGCGCACTGCTCGGCGAACACCCCTGCCCCGCGCCGCGCCATCGCGGCGTCGAAGCTCTGGCCCGAGATGCGGCGGACATGCTCGACGACGTCGCCGATCTGCGCGTGGTTGAGCATGCCGTCGCGGCCGAACGCCGGCATCATCGACATGCGGGTGCCCTCGTCGTCGGTCGCGCGGATGCCGTGCTGCAGCGTCTGGTGGATGGCGGCGAGATTGCCGCCCCACAGCCAGTCGTCGTCGTTGAGGTTCGGGTAGCCCTTGCCGCCGGCCGCGCCCGAGCCGTGGCACTGCACGCAGTAGATTTTGAACGCCGACTTGCCGCCTTCGACGGCGAAGCGCATCAGCTCGGGGTCGTTCGGCAGCTGTTCGACCGGCGTCGCCTCGACCCGGCCGACCAGTTCGGCGCGCGCCTGTGTCACCTGCTTCATCTCGGCCGCGACCGCGCCGCGGCTCGACCAGCCGAGCACGCCCTTGGTCGCGTCGCTGATCCCGGGCCACGCCGGGTAGAGCACGCAGTAGCCGATCGCCCACACGACGGTGGCGTAGAACGTGTAGAGCCACCAGCGTGGCAGCGGGTTGTTGAGCTCCTTGATGTCATCCCACTCGTGGCCGGTGGTGCCGACACCGCCCTCGTCGGGCTCGTTGCTCTCGGGGTTCATCGGTCAGTCCTCGTCACGAAGGGGGATGAGGCTCGCGGCCTCGTGGTGCGTCCTGGCGCCGGGGCGGAAGGCGAGGCCGAGCGCGACCAGGAACACGCCGACCAGAAACAGGAGTCCCCAGCTGTCGGCGAAATGGCGGAGTGTTTCGTGGTTCATCGCCGCCGTCTCACCGCTGGTTGTCGGCTGGCACGTACGACTTGAAGTCGACGAGGGTGCCGAGCATCTGCAGGTAGGCGACGAGCGCATCCATCTCGGTTACGCGCTCGGGATTGCCGTCGAAGTCGCGGACCTGCGCGTTCGGGTAGCGCTTCAGGAAGGCCTCGATCTCCGCCTCCGGGCTCGCCTGCGTCCGCAGGTCCGCCTCGGCGTTGTCGATCTGCGCCGGCGAGTAGGGCACGCCGACCGTGCGATTGGCCTTCAGGTGCGAGCGCATCGTCGAGGCGTTAAGATCGCGGTCGGCGAGGAAGGCATAGGCCGGCATGATCGATTCCGGCACGACCTCGCGCGGATCCTTCAGGTGCTGGACATGCCACTCGTCCGAGTAGCGGCCGCCGACGCGGGCAAGATCGGGTCCGGTCCGCTTCGAGCCCCACTGGAACGGGTGGTCGTACATGCTCTCGGCGGCGAGGCTGTAGTGGCCGTAGCGCTCGACCTCGTCGCGGAAGGGCCGGATCATCTGCGAGTGGCAGCTGTAGCAGCCCTCGCGGATGTAGATGTTGCGACCCGCCAGCTCGAGCGGGGTGTAGGGCCGCATGCCCTCGACCTTTTCGATGGTGCTCTGCATCCAGAACAGTGGGGCGATCTCGACGATGCCGCCGATGGTGACGACGAGCAGCGACAGCACCAGCAGCAGGGTGACGTTCCGCTCGATCTTGCCGTGATTGATGAGACGCATGGGATAGCTTTCGATCAAGCGGTCGCAGGACGGGGCTCGGCCGGCCGCGGTGCCGGGGCCGCGACGGGTTCGGCGACGGGGTTGCCGGGGAACGGTCCGAGCAGGTCGGGCTGCACCGGCCCGACATCGAGCGGGGCCTCCTCGCGGATGTCGCCGCGGATGGTGCGCCAGACGTTGTAGGCCATGAACAGGCTGCCCAGCAGGTAGAGCCCGCCGCCCAGGCCGCGCACGACGTAGAAGGGGAACATGGCGGAGACGACTTCGGAGAAGCCGTAAACCAGATAGCCTTCGGCGTTATACTCACGCCACATCAGCCCCTGCATGATGCCCGCCACCCACATCGACGAGGCGTAGAGCACGATGCCGGCCATGGCGCACCAGAAGTGCCAGTTCACCATGCGCAGGCTGTAGAGCCGCTGCCGAGCCCAGAGACGCGGCACCAGGAAGTAGACCGCCGCGAAGGTGATCATGCCGTTCCACCCCAACGCGCCAGAGTGGACGTGGCCGATGGTCCAGTCGGTGTAGTGCGACAGCGAGTTGACCGCCTTCACCGACATCATCGGCCCTTCGAAGGTGGCCATGCCGTAGAAGGCCATGGCGCCTACCATCATGCGGATGATCGGATCGGTGCGGATCTTGTCCCACGCGCCCTGCAGCGTCATGAGGCCGTTGATCATGCCGCCCCAGCTCGGCATCCACAGCATCACCGAGAACACCATGCCGAGCGTCTGTGCCCAGTCGGGCAGTGCCGTGTAGTGCAGGTGGTGCGGCCCCGCCCAGATGTACATGAAGATGAGCGACCAGAAGTGGACGATCGACAGCCGGTAGGAATAGACCGGCTGCCCCGCCTGCTTGGGGACGAAATAGTACATCATCGCGAGGAAGCCGGCGGTCAGGAAGAAGCCGACCGCGTTGTGGCCATACCACCACTGCGTCAGTGCATCCTGCACGCCCGAAAACAGCGAGTAGCTCTTGCCCGAGAAGCCAGCCGGCACCGCCAGATTGTTGACGATGTGCAGCATCGCGATCGTCACGATGAAGGCGAGATAGAACCAGTTCGCGACGTAGATGTGCGGCTCGTTGCGCTTGACGATCGTACCGAGGAATACCGCGAGATAGGCGACCCAGACGACAGTCAGCCACAGGTCGACGTACCACTCGGGCTCGGCGTATTCGCGCGACTGGGTGATGCCGAGCACGTAGCCGGTCGCCGCCAGCACGATGAATAGCTGATAGCCCCAGAAGACGAGCCAGGCGAGGTTGCCGAACGCGAGCCGCGCGCGGCAGGTGCGCTGGACGATGTAGAAGCTCGTCGCGATCAGCGCATTGCCGCCGAAGGCAAAGATCACCGCCGAGGTGTGCAGCGGCCGAAGCCGCCCGAAGCTCGTGTACTCGAAGCCGAGGTTGAGCGACGGGAAGGCAAGCTGCGCCGCGATGTAGAGACCGGCGAGGAAACCGACGATCCCCCACCCCACGGTCGCCAGCACGCCGGCGCGGATGACGTCATCCATGTAGCCGGTCGGCCGGACCGGCTCGAGCCATTCCCCCTTGGGGCCGAACTGGATGCGGCGCAGCGTCACCACCATCGCAACCAGCGCTGCAGCGGCGATGATCGCGCCGTGCATCGCATAGGCCGGCTCGACGGCCTGTGAGGCCGCCAGCAGCGCGAGCAACGCGACCAGCAGGTACGCGCCGACGTGAAAGAGAGCAGTCATTCGAGGTGCATCCCCCAGAGAATCAGACCGGCGGCTGGGATGGCCGCAACTGACCGCTAGATGTGCCGGGTGCGCCCGAGCCGCATTGATCGAAATCAAAGCACCCGTGGGGGACCCGCCTTATCGCTGGGGCCGAAGGAGTAAGGCGTGACTGCGATCAACCTCGCGACCTGCCCGACCCGGCATGAGCCGGACGTCGTGGCCGAAGTCCTCGACCAGCATCGCCGGATGGATGCGCTCTGTGCGATGCTCGAGCGCATCGCGGACGAGCTGCCGCGCGCGTGCCCGACGCGCTGCCGCCGGGTCAGTGCACTTCTGGAGACGTTCGTCGCCGCACACCATCGCTACGAGGAGCCGGTCCTGGCGGAGCTTCTGGCGGCCGAAGAGATCAGCCGCGGCGGGGCGTTGTTGTCACGTATCATCGCGCAGCACCACGAGGAGGAAGGGCTCGCGCAGGAAATCCTCCTGGCGCTCGAGCCGCTGTGCGAAGGCCGCGCGGTAAAGACTCCCGAAACGCTGGGCTACATGCTGCGCTGCTTCTTCAATAACTGCCGCCGCTCGATGCTGGTCGAGGAGCTGGCGCTGCAGGCGGTGCTCGGTGGCTTGCCGGCGCCTAGGCGGCTTCCGCGAGCCGCTCCAGTTCAGCCGGATTGAGGATCGTCACCTGCCGGCTGTTCGGAAGCGCGATGACGTTTGACGTCTTGAGCTTCGTCATCTGTCGGCTCACCGTCTCGATCGTAAGCCCCAGCACATCGGCGATCTGGCCGCGGGTGAGCGGAAGCTCGTAGGTGTCTGACCCCGCGCGGCCGGCGCAGCCGTCGCGCTTCAGACGGGCGATGATGTGCAAGAGGAAGCTGGCGACCTTCTCTTCGGCCGTCTTGCGGCCGAGGAGCATCATCCAGTTGCGCGTGTTGTCGAGCTCGGCAAGCGTGCGTTCGAGGAGCGAGCGCTCGAGACTGTGGAAGTCGTTGAGCGCCGCCTCGAACTGCCGGCGCGGAAAGACGCAGAGCTCGGCGTCCGTGAGCGCGGTGCAGTCATAGTCGACCCGCACGGCGAACAGCCGCCCGAGGAAATCGGCCGGGTAGAGCAGACCGACGATCTGCTCGCGCCCGTCGGCGGTCGACGAGCTGAGCTTCAGAACACCGTCGATGATGTTGGCGAATACCAAGCTGTCGTCGCCGGCCCATTGCAGCGTCTCGCCCTTGCCCAGCCGCTGCCGGCGGCCGAGCTTGTTGAGCCGGTCCAGTTCCTCATCGGACAGGACCGAGCACAGCGCCGAGTCCCGAACCGCGCAATCAGCACAAACTTGCGACACCGTCATCCTCGACCGCTCTTTCGCTGAACACGCCCGTAACACAGCATGGCAAAGACGAACACCGGGACAAGTCGCCCCGCAGAGAATCACGCAGTAACAATCGTTAAGATGGCACTGCGCGACGCGCGTTCAAGCCGCGAGAGCGGGCAGACCCAGATGCGGGCGTTGACGCGTTGCTATAAGGAAATCATGGGTTCTGGCGGGTGTTCCAGGACTTCCGCCGGACCAACTTTCCACCAAACCTTTGAAATCGCTACAGGGCATGTCGCCGATAAACGCCAAGTGTATAACCCAGAACCGCGCTCGGTGAGCTCGTTGCAGCCTAGCACAACGCGCGGCAAACGGTGTGGCGGCGAATAAGCTCCTTCCTCCGGAGCGCCCGACGGAAGAAGCATGCCCTTCCTTCACCGGACAGTCACGCGAGCCTTGGGCCTCATGCAGACATTGGCACAGCGCCCAATGGTGGTCCGCTCGTGGCCGAAACCGACGTTTCGGGCGGGTACCCGCGACCGATAGGGGGAACCCAAAGAGCATTTGGCTTGGCCAAGGCGCTTTCAGAACTGCCGAATCCGGGGCGGACACACTCGCCCAAGCTGCCGTCACACGGTAACGCAGTCTCATGACTCGCTTCGGCAAACGCGTCTGGCTGCTCTCCGCCGGCCTGTCGGCGCTCGCAGGTTATGTTGACGCCATCGGGTTCGTTGAGCTCGGCGGCTTCTTCGTCTCCTTCATGAGCGGCAACTCCACCCGGCTCGGGGTGGGCATCGTCGAAAGCCGCGCAGCTGCCTCGTTGGCAGGTGGCCTCGTCGCGGCCTTTGTGCTTGGCGTCGTGGCGGGCACGCTGGTAGGTCGTGTCTCGCGCGATCGCCGCACACCGGCTGTGCTTGCCGTTGTCACCGTGTTCCTTGCCGGCGCGGCCACAATGGGCAGCCTCGGCCTCGCCCCCGCTGCCGCCGCCTTCATGGCACTCGCTATGGGTGCGGAAAACACAGTATTCGAGCGCGAGGGCGAGGTGGCGATCGGCCTCACCTACATGACCGGCACGCTCGTCAAGCTGGGGCAACGTGCGACCGCCGCGCTGCTGGGCGGCGCCAGGCTCGCGTGGCTCCCCTACTTCCTTCTCTGGTCAGGCCTGGTCGGCGGCGCGGTCCTTGGAGCGCTTGCACACGCCAGGCTCGGGCTCAGCAGCCTGTGGGTCGCGGTGACCGTGGCGTCGCTGCTCGCCGCCGCAAGCACCAGGATCAAGCTGCAACAGGCCTAAAACGTACGGTTCACTACGCGGGGCACTGGTCGGGACGTTCGCGTGCGCTGAGCTGAAGTGGCGGGCCGTCGCTGAGTGCCTTCCACACCGGCGCATCGCGACCATAGGGGTCAGCGAAGAAGGCTAGGTGCCCGTCGGTTGCGGTCGCAACCGTGAAATACCCGATCCACACCGGCAGCGGCTTTCTGAGGCTAGCCTTCGTCGTCTGCCTGCTCGAAAGCACCCGATCGATTTGCGCACGGTTCCAGCCAGCGTCGCCCTCGAACAGCAGCGCGGCAAAGTCGACGGCGCCCTTCACGCGCACACAGCCGTGGCTGAAGGCTCGCACCGGCTCGTCGAACTTCGCCTTCGACGGGGTGTCGTGCAAATAGACGTTGAACGGATTGGGCATCACGAGCTTCATCTGCCCGAGACTATTCTTTGGCCCCGGCGCCTGGCGGACGCGGATGCCGCCATCCTCGAGGCGCGTCATGACATAGCCTTGGGCCTGCGCCTTCGCCGGCTGCCGCAGCACGAGGTTGCCGACGCTCTCCCGCACGATGCTTTGCGGCACCTCCCACCAGGGGTTGAGCACCACGCCGGAGATCGTGCTGCCGAACTGGGGTGTCGGGGTCGCAGGCTTTCCGACGATGACGGCGCGCTCGTCGACAACGACGTCGTGGTCGACAACCTTCAGCGAGAAGCCCGCCACATTGACCAGAATATGCTTCCCGCCCAGCTCCCGCGGCATCCATCGCCAGCGCTCGAGGTTGACGCGCAGCTGCCGGCGGCGCGCGGTGTCGCTCGCGGGCGTAGCGGCGAGCGCATCGCGAAGCGCCCGGTACTCGGGATGCTTCGGCAGCAGCTCGATCAGCGCCTCGCCGACCGCGTTGTGCGCGGTGGCGCGGGCGAGCAGCGCCGACAGCACCGGCTCGCTCGCTACCGGACCCGCGATGTGCCAGTCGACGCGGTCGCGGCCGCGGACATGCCCTTGCAGGTAGTCCCCGGCGAGCCTGAGAGCGACGCGCGTAGCGGTATCGTTGAGCGCGCCCGCTTCGCCGCTGGCGAGCGCGCGGCGCACGGCCGGCGCGTCGTAGTCGGACGGATCGAGCCCCTCGAAACGGGCATCGTTGATGGCCTGCAGCAGGGCGATCACGTCGGCATGGTCCCATTGCGGCCGCGCAACCGGCGAGGGCTGCGCTGCCGCTGGCGCTGACAGCGCCAAGGCAGCGCCAATTGCCACCGCTCGCACTAGCTTTACCGCCACCAGCATGTCCGCCCCGCCCCTCGCTTCGATGATGGCACGATCTTGCGCGGCCAAGCTTCGTCGGTCGTTGATCGAGATCAAAGTGCTCGCCTGTGATTTCGATACATGGACGCAACACAATGTTGGTTGCGTCGCGCAGCACCGACGCTGGCCGAGAGTGGAGCAAGCCATGACCACCATCCCGAGCCTGACCTTCCATGGCGCGGCACGCACCGCGACCGGCGCCTGCTTCGAGCTCGCATATCGGGACAGCCGGGTGCTCGTCGACTGCGGCCTGTTTCAGGGACCACGCTCATTGGAGGCGCTGAACCGCGAGCCTTTCCGTTTCGACCCGCGTAGCATCGACGCGATGGTCCTCACTCACGCCCATATCGATCACAGTGGGCTCCTGCCGCGCTTGGTGCGCGACGGGTACCGGGGTGACATCTGGTGCACCGACGCGACGGCCGACCTCTTGGGCGTGATGCTGCCGGACGCCGGTCGCATCCAGGAGAGCGACGCCGAGCGTCGCAACCGGCGCGCGGACCGACGCGACGAGCCGGCGGTAGAACCGCTCTATACTGAGGCCGACGCCGTGGCGGCAGCCGAGCTCGCTCGGACCGTTGATTCGGGCACCTGGTTCGAGCCCGCGCCGGGCATCCGCGCGTCTATGGAATGCCGGTCACATCCTTGGCTCGGCATCGGTTGAGATCGAGGTCGGCGGGAGCCGACTGCTGTTCTCGGGCGACATCGGCCCGGAGCACAAGGCGTTCCACGCCGATCCGGAGGCCCCGAGTGGCTTTGATCATGTGATCTGCGAGAGCACCTATGGGGACCGCGATCGGGAGACGGTGACGATCGAGCAGCGCCGCCACCTGCTCGAGGTCGAGATTAGGGCCGCGCTCGCACGCGGCGGTAACCTCGTCGTGCCGGTGTTCGCGGTCGAGCGCACGCAGGAGCTGCTGCTCGGCGTGGCATCGCTCATCAACAGCGGCCGGCTCCCGCACACCAACGTCTTTATCGACTCGCCAATGGCGAACCGGGTGACCCGCGTCTTCGGTACGCACGCGAGCGGCCTCGAGGACCTCGGAACGGGCGAGGTGTTCCGGCACCCCGCGTTCCATTTCATCGAGGATGTGGCGCAGTCGATGCGGCTCAACGACGTCTCGGGCGCGATCATCATGTCGGCGTCGGGCATGTGCGAGGCCGGCCGCATCCGCCACCACCTCGTACACAACCTGCCGCGCGCCGAGTCGACGGCGCTGTTCGTGGGCTACCAAGCCGCCGGCACGCTTGGGCGCACGATCCTCGAGGGGGCGCGGCGGGTACGCATCTCGGGCCGCGATGTCGCGGTCAAGGCGCAGGTCCCTCGCCTCCTGGATTGACGCATAGCGCCTGTCATCGAAGCGCGCGGGCAACGCAAAGAGCGGATCGGACGTTCAAGTGCACCAGTGGATGTCGACGGGCTTGTCGACGGCGGCGAGCACGCGGCCGATCGGCGACGGCGATGCGTCGCCATCCTTGATCGCCCGCTCGATGGTCTTGCGCACAGCCTTGCCCCTGGCGGTGACAAGCAGTGTCCTTGCCGATGCGATCGCGATCCGCGTCAGCGTCACGCGAGCAACAGGTGCATCCTCCGGCAGTGGATCAGGCATCAGTCCAACGGCCCTTGTGATCACCGGCGCCGTCATTGCATGATCGTAGTCGGGACCAGGGAGGATCGAGGCGACCTGCCCTTGTGCTCCGACGTCGAGCCAGACGAGGTCCAAAGGCCAGTGGACGTCGGCAAGCCTCGCATCGGCTGCCGCACCCGCGGCCCGGTATTCGCTCGCGGCGGCCGAAGCGAGCGGGATGATGCGCGCGCCGGTCGGCATCATGTAGCGGGCTAGCAGTGCGACATTGCTCAAGGGATCGTCGACCGCGACGATGCGATCATCGGTCGGCACGATAGTGACCCGCCGCCAATTGACCTTGGCTTTTGCCAGCCGCTCAAAGATTGGCAGCAAGCTGCGTCCGTCGGGAAAGGCGACGACTGCATCCCCGCGCGCCTCAATCGCCTGACCAATGATGAAGGCAATGTCAGAGGCAACCGCATCAGCGAACTCGCCGACGTCATCATAGTCCCAGAGTTCAGCCTCGATCATTCAGCGCGTCCTCAAATATCCGATAAGCCAGCAGGCCGACGCGCCAAGGTCACAGTGCGGCGGCCCTGCGCGGGTAATTGCCGGAAAGCATCGCACCGCAAAGAAGTGCACCCTTGGTCACCGACTAGAGAAGCCATTCACGGCTCGCTACCACAAAAGCGACGACTCGCTGCTTGTTGGTCGCAGGTCGCGCCGATTTCTGATAACCGCCCGCGCCTATGCCAAAATACAAGAACCCGAGCCTTGAAGACCGGCTCGCCGCCGCCCGTGCTGCCAAGCAGCGCGCGCTCGAGAAGCTCCGCAGCAAGCCGGCGCCGAGCTGGACGGCGAAGCTCGCAGCAAACCAACCACAGGTCTGCTATCAAGGCACAAACCGGGTGTCCGCAGGATTAGCGAGGCGAACAACGACTGATTCCGCCTGCCCGACTGGGAGTCCGCTGAGCGACTGGGTTGGGCACCAAACGAACGCTACCGCATGTCCGATAATCCCGCTTCTCAGGCACATGCATCAGATCAGCCGAACGTGGGCTGTCAGCTTCAGAGCGAAAATGTGAAAAAGCAGACTGGTTGCAGCTGACCCAAGTCGGAGGGGAGAGGCACTACGCCATGCTACGGGTCATCGGCGTTGGTAACGCTGCGAGCTAAGGCGTAGCCGGGCCGCCCGAGCTGTTGGTGACTCGATAAGCGTCCGCCCTTGGCTGCCCCGCAGCACGCGGGGTATCCGTCAAGGACTGCGGCAGGAACCGTCGCGACGTTCGACGCGCCACCGAGCAAGCGCACCGCCATCGGCCAATGCGACCTCGCGCCTCCCGGCAACCGGGGCGGACAGTCCAGCAGAATTTATGTGCGTTGCGCGGCGACGTTCGGATCGCGCGTCGTTGAGATGTCCTTCAGCGGCACGCCGGCATCGGCGAGACGGTGCGGCTCGATCACCAGCCGGGCCGCGACCAGCGCCCGGCCCTGCACATAGTCCTTCGTCGCGTTGACGCAGTCGAGCGCGACGACGCGGCCCTCACGCAGATAGACGACCGAAAAGCTGCGCGACGCGGGGTCGCCGCGCGTGATCGCCTGATCATGGCCGCACGACAGGCCGACCGTCTGCAGCCGCAGGTCGAACTGACTCGACCAGAACCAGGGAACCGCGTCGTAGGGGCGGGCGTCGCCGGCGATGAACCGCGCTGCAACGGTCGCCTGATCGGTCGCATTCTGCACCGACTCGAGGCGGATGCGCTCGCCGTGCGCATAGGCGTTGCGATGCGCTGCGCAATCGCCGACCGCGAAGATGCTGGCCAGCGAGGTGCGGCCAAACTCGTCGACATCGACGCCGTTGGTGCCGTCCGCACCCGCAGCCAGCAGCGGCTCGACCGCCGGCTCGATGCCGATGCCGACGATGACGAGCTCACAGGGCAGCGGCTCCCCCGTCGCGAGTCTGACGCTGGCGGCACGGCCCGCCTGTGCCTCAATGCCCAGCACTGCCGCATCGAGGCGGATGTCGATACCGTGGCGGCGGTGCTCGGCCTCGAAGAAGCGCGACAGCGCCGTTCCGGCGACGCGCGCCAGCACGCGGTCGAGCGCCTCGACAAGCGTGACGCGCTTGCCTTGCGCAGCGAGCGCGGCCGCCGCCTCCAGACCGATATAGCCGCCCCCGATCACTACCGCGCGATCGACCGACGGCAGCTCGGCGATGATCCGGTCGACGTCGGCGCGACTTCTGATCGTGTGGACGCCCGCAAGATCGGCGCCCGGGCAGGTGAGCCGGCGCGCCCGCCCGCCGGCCGCCCAGATGAGCCGGCCGTAGCCGATCGGTTCGCCGCTCTCGAGGTGCACGGCTTGGCGCGCGGCATCGACGGCGACGGCGCGATGGCCCGTCAGCAGACCGACGTCGCGCTCGGCCCAGAATGACGCGGGCCGGATCAGCAGCCGCTCGAAAAGGCGCTTGCCCGACAGATAGTCCTTCGACAGCGGCGGCCGCTCGTACGGGAGCTCGGCTTCCTCGCCGACGATCGCGACCGAACCGACAAAGCCCGCCTGGCGGAGCGCGATGGCCGCCTGCGCGCCGCCATGACCGGCGCCGACAATGACCACATCGAACCGCGTCATTGGCGCGCCCGTCCCTGTGATGTGGTCGCTCTTGAGCGCATCAGCCGAGCGGATCGGCCCGCCCAGTCAGCCGGGCGACAAGCCGGTCGGCCAGTCCGGCCGCCGACGCCGGGTTCTGCCCGGTCAGCAATAGGCCATCCTCGACGACATGTGCCTCGAACGGCGCCGCGCAGCTGTAGCGGGCCCCTTGCTCGCAGAGCGCGGTTTCGGCGAGCAGCGGCACGACCGTCTCGAGCTCCAGCATCGCCTCCTCGGCGTTGCTGAACGACGTCAGGCGGCGGCCCTGGACCAGCGGCGCACCGTCGGCAGTTCGCGCGGGCAGCAGGCCCGATACTCCGTGGCAGATCGCAGCGATCGGCCGATCATTGGCGGCAAGCTCGGTCAGCAGCGCTCCGAGCGCCGTATGTGTCGGGAAGTCCCACACCGTACCGGTGCCGCCGACGAGGAAGACGGCGTCGATTCCAGCGGCGTCGACCTCGTCGATTCGCTCGGGTCGCTCGAGCTTAGACATCGCCTCTTCATCTGCGAGGAAGCGTTCGCCCGCGGCGAGCAGCCACGGTGCCTCGACGCTCACCGGGTCGAGCTGCGCCGTTCCGGCCGGGGACGCGATGCGTGTCGCCAGACCCGCAGCCTCGACGATGTAATAAGGGGCAGCCAGTTCCTCGAGCCAAGCGCCCGTCTTGGCGCCCGTTTCGCCCAGGTCACTGTGCGACGTGACCACGAACATCACCGTCTTGCGCATATGCTTGCCTCTCGCAATAGTGCGCCAGACTTGCGGCACGGACGGGAGGCGGACAATCCACCGTTAAGGTGGAGTGATGTCGCTAGCGGCGTAGGGCACCTGATTTCCATGTTAATCAAGTCGAAGCTTGCGCCGCCGCACCACGCGAACGACGCGCTCCTGCGGCAGGCGCTCGTCGACCGACTGGTCGCGTCGGGCAAGCCGGTGATGATCATCAATGCGCCTGCCGGCTACGGCAAGACGACGCTGCTCGCCCAGTGCCACCGCCGCTGGCGCGAGGAAGACGTCGTCGCGGCTTGGTATAGCGCCGATGAAGGCCGGTTCGAGAGCGACCAGTTCTTCGCCTATGTGATGGCCGCCCTGTTCGAGGCCGGCCTGCCGCTGCCCTATCCGCGCGACGCGATCGAGGCGGGCCTCCCGGGCCTTGCGATCGAGGCGGCGGCGCGCGCCGTGGCGCTGGCGCTCGAGGCAAGCGAGGAGCCCGTCCGCCTGATCATCGACGACTATCATCGCATTGCATCCGAGGCGACCGACGCCTTTCTCGACTATGTCATTCAGCGTCTGCCGGCGCATGCGGCGATCCTTCTCGCTAGCCGCGGCGGCACGAGTCTGAGGCTGGCATCACTCCGGGTGCGCGGCGAGCTGCTGACTCTCGGCCAGAGCGACCTGCGCTTTTCCGACGATGAGGTTCGGCGCTTCTTCGCCGACAGTGGGACGGTCGAGCATGCGGCGCTCATCGAACGCACCGAAGGCTGGCCGGCGGTGCTGCAGCTGCTGCGACTGACCGGACACACAGGCCGCGACGATCTCTATGACCTCACTCGCAGGTCGAGCGATCTTGCCGACTATCTAGCCGAGCAGGTGTTCGCCGGCCTGTCGCCCGAGCTCCAGCACTTCCTGCTGCACACCTCGATCGCGACGCGCATCTCGGCGCCACTCGCTGACGCGATCACCGGTACCGGCGACGGCGAGGACCGACTCGAGGAGATTCGCCGGCTCAACCTGCTCGCCACGCCGCTCGACAACGACTTCAGCTGGCTCAGATACCACCCGCTTCTGAGCGAGTTCCTGCTCAACCGGTTGCGGCGGCTGGCGCCGGACCGCCCTGACGAGCTGCATCGCCGTGCCGCGCGTTGGTATGCCGACGCCGGCCTGCTCGCTGACGCGCTCTACCACGCCTCGCGTATCGCCGATGACGATGCGGCGCTGGCGATCATGGAGGCGGCCGGCGGCTGGCGAATGGCGCTACGCGGCGGCCTGGCGATCCTACGCTATCTTACCGGCGTCACTCTCCACCACCCGTTTGACTACCCGCGCGTCTGGCTGGCGCAGGCTTATCTCGCCGCACAGGAGGGCCGGCTGGCCGAGGCGCGCGCTGCGATCGACCGCATGCAGGGCGATCCGATGCTCGCCGAGCGGATCGCCTCCGACGATGCGCTCGAATATGAGATCATGACGAACGACATCGTCACGCGGATCTACGAGGACCGGCCAATCCCGCCGGCCTACCAGGCGCGCATCGAGGCGCGTCTGGCCGCCGGGGTCGACGACCCGAAGCTGCAGACGCTACTGACGCATCTGCTGTGCTTGTGCGCGTTCGACGCTGGCAACGACTTGTGGTGCCGGGCGCATGGTGAGAAGGCCCAACGGCTGGCGGTCGCGGCGCAGATCCCGCTCGTTGAGACCTACCTCTACCAGTATCTGGGACTCGCGCTGCTACGTCGGGGGCGGCGTCGCGAGGCCGAGCTGCTATTCCAGCGTGGCCTCGAGCATTCGACCCGCAATTTCGGCGAAGGCAGCGCACAGGTGGCGATCGCCGGCATTCTGCTCGCGCACACCAACTATCTATCGGGTGCGCTGGCGCGTGCCGCCGAACTCATCGACACGGGGATCGCTGTAATCGAGACCAGCGAGGGCTGGCACGACATCTTCATTGCCGCCTATGCGACCTCGGGCTGGATGGCTCTGCGGGCCGGCGACACGGCAAAGGCCGAGCAGGTCCTGGCGCGCGGCCTCGCGACCGCCGCCGCGCGTGACCTACCGCGCCTCCGTTACCAGCTGGCGCTGCTGCGCGTGCGATTCCGCCTGTTCGCCGGCGATATCGACCAGGCCGACCTGTTGCTACGCGCGCTCGGCGAACCGGGCGCATCGATGGTGGCGCGCGACGCGCGGCTCGAATGCGACTACCGCATCGCTGCCGCGTCGATCGAGCTGGCGCGCGGTAAGGTGTGCGACGGGCTGTTGCGCGATCTCGATCAGACCCGCGCCGAGCGTGGCTCGGTCGCTCTCGATGTCGAAATCCAAGTGCTGCGCGCCGCCGAGCTGATCGGCCGCGGCCAAGCGCGCGACGGCGTGCTCGTCTTCCGCCAGACGATCGAGCTTGCCGAGTCGGAAGGTCTCGTGGCGCTGATCATACAGTTTGGGGCGCTGCTGCTCGCGATCTTGCCCGCCTGCCGCGAGGCGATGCACCTTTTCGAGCCCGCGCAGCGCACGCTCGTCGAGCGCCTGTTCCAGAGCGCGAACCGCAACGGCGCCGGCCCGTGGTCGATGCCCCCCGCGCACGACGTAATCGTCAGCCCGCGCGAGATCGACGTGCTGCGGGCCTTGGCCGACGGGCTGTCGAGCAAGGAGATCGCGCGCAGCCTCGGCGTCGCCGAAAGTACGATCAAGACCCACCGCATCAACATCTACCGCAAGCTCAACGTCGCGACCCGCTCGAAGGCGCTGCTCGCGGCCCGCACGCTCCAACTTATCTAGGGCTGTACTCCACCCTTCCGGAGGAGTGCGGTGAGTGCCACCGTCGGGCCTGCCTCCACCTTTTCGACCGATAGGCGCTCCTCACCGGCCGCCCTACCAATCAGGCTTTCGGGCGTAGCTGCCCGGCGCCACCAAGAGGGAGGGGGAGACGAGATGCGCAGGACCTCGACGCCGTTTCGCATCGGACAAATCTCGCTGTTCGCGCTGGCGATGCACGGCGCTGCCGCGCTTGCGCAGGACGCGGCAGCAGCGGCCGATGTCGCTGACGAGGAGCTGGTCGTTACCGCCCGCAAGCGCGCCGAGAATGTACAGGACGTTCCCGACTCGATCTCGGTGCTCTCGGCGCGCATGATCGAGCAGGCCGGCATCCGCAGCGTCGACGATGCTTCGGCGCTCATTCCCAACCTGTCGCTGGTCGACTCGCAAGACTCGGGCAACGTCGCCATCAGTGTGCGCGGCATCGGCCAGGTTCGTAACGGCGAGGCGCCGGTCGCGCTGGTCGTTGACGGCGTGCAGCTCAACTCGACCGACATGATCAAGCAGGCGCTGTTTGATCTCGAGCGAATTGAGGTGCTGAAGGGGCCGCAAGGCGCGCTCTACGGCCGCAACGCGATCGGCGGCGCGATCGTCATCACGACGCGCATGCCCACCGATACGGTCGAAGGACGGGTCAGCGCGGAGTACGCGAATGGCGACGACCGGCGGCTGATGGGCGCGATCAGCGGCCCGCTGATCGCCGACAAGCTGCTGTTCCGCATCGCTGCCGACTACCGCGACTTCGACGGCGTGTTTGAGAATGTGACGCTCGACCGTAAGGTCGATTTCGTCGAGGACCTCAACGTTCGCAGCCGACTGCTCTTCAAGCCGACCGACGCACTTACCATCGACCTGCGCGGCGCCTTTGGCGACCTCGAAGGCGGTGCCTCATGGTACATCCCGCTGCCGCCCAACAGTCCCAATGACACCAAAACACCGATCCAGGCCGACGTGCTCGGCCGCAGTGTCCGTGACAATCGCGAAGGCTCGCTCAAGATCGACTATGACACCGGGCCGGTGACAATCACCTCAACGACCGCGGTCGCCGACACCAAGGTCGATCTCGTTGAGGATCTGGATTGGCTACCTCAGTCGATTCTCGGCGCGACGCAGGGTCGCGACTATTCGACCGTGACACAGGAGCTGCGCCTCGCCTCGCCATCGAATCAGCGCTTCCGCTGGACGGTCGGCACCTATTATCTCGACGGCAAGCGTAAGGTCGACACGGTGCTGCTGCTGTCGCCGGACGCGACAGCGACCGGCCTGCCACTGTCGAGCTACGCGCCGCTGCCGGTCACGCGCTCGACCGAGGACATCCAAACCAAGGCGGGCTATGCGCAGCTGAGCTACGATCTCCTGCCCGAGCTCGAGATTACTGCGGCGCTTCGCTACGATCACGACAAGCGCAAGCAGCGCGATCGGCTGGTCCCCGGCAGCGCCCGGCGCGAGGCCAGCTTCGAGGAGTGGCAGCCCAAGCTCTCGGTCAAGTACGATCTGAGTGATGACAGCATGGTCTATGCTACCGCGGCGCGGGGCTTTCGCAGCGGCGGTTTCAACTCGCCGAGCGGCACCTTTCCGGAGGTTTACAAGCCCGAGACGACCACCAACTACGAAGTTGGCACCAAGAACAGCCTGCTCGACCGCCGGCTCACGCTCAACGCATCGGCCTTCTACATCGAGTACAAGGACCAGCAGGTGTTTCTGCTGCGCGTCGCCGAGCAGGGCATCATCAACATCGCCGACACCAAGATCCTCGGCTTCGAGGCGGAGATGCAGGCGCGTCCGACCGACCGGCTCGAACTCGGCGCTTCGCTCGGGCTCATCGACAGCGAGATCAAGAACTTCGACGGCACCGACACTTTCCGCGGCAACAAGGTGCCGCTCACCTATAAGTGGTCCTACGTGCTGTCGGGCCAGTACACCGTGCCGCTGGGCGACGCGGCGCTCGCCGCGCGGCTCGAATATTCGGGCAAGGGCGGCAACTACTGGCACGTCGACAACCGCGCCAAGCAGGACGATGTGCATCTCGTCGATGCGCGGCTGACCTGGACGCGCGATCGCCTGTCGGTCGCGGGCTTCGTCGATAACCTCTTCGACGTCGAATATACTGAGGAGTTCTTCGCCAAGGAGTTCTCGGCCGGTTTCACCGACATCCGTTACCCCGGCATGCCGCGCCGGTACGGGGTCAATGTCACCTACAAGTTCTGAACGGAGTTCCGCCATGTCGAGCAACCCCTTCGACCTCGAGCGCTATTTCAACGGTGACATCGCGTCTGAACAGCTCATCGATCGCCGCCGCCATGGCAAGGGCGTGACCTACGAGGGCGATGGCGGCGCTTTCTCGCAGACCTGGTGGCCGCTCTGCAGGTCGCGCGACGTCGCGGCCGGGCAAGTGATCGGTCGCAACTTCCTCGATGGCCGGGTCGCGGTGTTCCGCTCGGAAGACGGCGTGGCAAATGTCGTGAGCGCCTACTGTCCGCACAACGGCGCGGACCTGTCGGTCGGCACGGTAGTCGACGGACAGTTGGTCTGTGCGTTCCACAAGTGGCAGTTCAACGGCGCCGGCCGCTGTGTGAGGACCGGCAACGACGACCCAGTGGTTTCGGGCATGCGCGTCTTCCGCTATCCGACGCAGGAGCGTTTCGGGCTGATCTGGGCGTTCAACGGCGAGACGCCGCTGTTCGACCTGCCCGACCTCGGCCTTCCCGACGAGGAGCTCGCCTTCCATGCCGACATACCGGTCATGGACCTGCTGGCTGAGCCTTGGGTGTTCATGTGCAACACATCGGACTTCAACCATATCCGCTGCGTGCATGGCATCGAGCTGGACGGCGACGATCCCGTGGGCGACATCCGCTGGCACCAGTTCGGCTATGACTATCGGCTCAGCGGCCGCTTCCGCGAGACCGGTGATCCGATCGAGTATGACGTCGGCATCCGCGGCACCAACATCTTCTACCAAACGGGCAGCGCCAATGGTCGGTGGTTCGCATTCCTTTACCCTTGCGGACTCCACCGGCCCGGCACGTTGCGCAGCTACTTCATTATCGCGACGCAGAAGTCGGACGGTACGCCCGAAGGCGACCGCGCTGTCCAGGAAACGCTCGATTTCGCCATGAATCTCGAATGGACCGTGGTGTGCCAGGATGCCGACATTCTGAACACGATCCGCTTCACGCGCGGCATGTTCACCAGGAGTGATCGTGGGCTTGCCAAGTTCCTCGAGTATCTTGGGAAATATCCGCGCGCGCATCCAGGCGCCGACTACATTCGCTGAGCGCCTCAAACCGAAAGGGATTGCCCATGCAGACTGTCGAAATGGCGGCGCGGATCGACGCGCCGGCTGACTTGGCTTGGTCGATCGTTGGTGACTTTGGCAGCAGTGCTCTCACGCGCGGCTATGTCGCCCGCGTCGAGACGCGCGGCCACGGCATCGGGGCGCTGCGCGTCTATCACTTGGCGTCGCATCTGGGTGGCGGCCACGTCATCGAGCGCCTCGAGCGCCTCGACAATCATGACCGCGTCATCGAGTACAGCATGGTCGACAACGGCCCGTTGCAGTGGGCCGAGTATCGTGGGCACATCTCGGTCGGCGCGGCCGGTCCCGATGCATGCGTCGTTCTGGTGCGCACGCAGTTCTGCCCGATCGACCCCGACGACGCCGACTACGCCGCGATGTCGAGGAGCAATATCGGCATGTACCTCGATAATGTTCGGGCCGCGGTTGCCGAGGCGTTGGAACGAGCCATCGAATCGGCCTAGCGCGCGAGCGGCGCGTAAAGCGCCTCGCGCGTGAACTCAGCCATACGGCACCTTCTCTCTCCGGATGACAGCGTGCTGGAAGTCTTCCATGGCGTCACCTCGGGCACCCAAAGCGCCAGGATCGACAGCAGCGCCAGCGCCTGCGGCGCGCTGAACAGCCCGGCGGCGGCTAAGAGCGCCGCGATCGGCAGCGTCTGACCGCGCCCCGGCGCCGACGCGGGCACGGGAAGGTCGGTAGCGGATGGTTGTCGTTCATGAGCCCCTCGCCCGGCCGCCAGCGGCCGGGGCCGTCCTTGTCTCAGGACCCGGGCGGGGACGGCATGCGAGGTCGGAAGGCCGCCTATTCCGCACCGACCGGGCGGGACGCAGGCGTTTGGCCGGCACGCCGCCGGCGCGACCTCGGCAGCGCCGCTAGCGCCTCCGCCCCAACCTCGTGCCGGTAGCCGGCGTGGAGGTCAGCGACCTGCACCTCGAGCGCCATCGCGATCCGCAGCAGCGTCAGCTGGGCGGCATTCTGGTAGCCGCCCTCGACCCGCGCGAGATAGCACTGCTTGAGGTCAGCGGCGGCTGCCAACTCGCCCTGAGACAGACCTCGCGCCTTGCGAAGCCGGACGATCGCCTGCCCAGTCGCGATGAGAAAGTCGTGCCGCACGCCTGCACCTGTCGCGCATTGCTGACCCGGAGTCCATGGCGTCCTGTCGCCCTTCGCCATCTTCGCCTTTCCGGTCGTCCCGCCCGACCGCGCCGCCGGCGTACGGGTGCAGATGCGCAAAGATCGACGAGGTCTTCCCAAATACCCGGTCGTTCGACTTCAGAACCTGGCCCCGCTGCCAGCTGAATCCACGGCTCCTGGCAGACGCGTTATTCTGCGGCCGCGCCCGCACGAGCGAACGCCTTCTCAACCGGCGCGGCACTCAGCCATTCGCCGTGTCGCTCATGCCAAGTGACTTCGTGCACCGCCGGTTCGCCCCAGCCAGTGTAGACCTCGCTCTTCAGCCACTGCTGCTCCGCGACCAACTGCTCGGATCCGATTTCGCGCCACCAGAAGCGCAGCACCGCATTCCAGCTGTAGCCGCGCGCCTTCAGGCGATCCTTGCTGTCGAACGGGGAATCGATCGCATGCACGCGGTAGGTCGAGCGCTCGGCCGCCGCGACGAGCTTCGCCAGCACCGTCGCCCCGTCAGCCAAGCCGTGGGCCAGCAGGTGAAGGAGCGCCAGCACGTCGGTCTCGGCGCGGTGCGCCTCGTAGTACCAGCCGGCCTGCATCAACAGGTGCGAGAGCGCCCTCCCCTCAAAGCCGAGCGCGCGCCAATCGAGATCATGGCACGAGCAGGCCCACGCCTGGCCCGCAATCGCCGGTAGGCGCTTCTCGACGTAGGGCCTATCAAAGGCCGCGTTGTGGGCCACGATCACGTCGCACGAGGACAGCAGTTTGATCGCGAGCTCGTCATCGATCGCCTGACCGGCCAGATCCGCATCGGTGAGGCCGGTGAGCGCGGTGATCTCGGGTTCGAGCGGCCGGCCGGGGTCTTCGCGCCAGACCCGCGGCGTGCCGACCTCGACGATGCGGCCCACCTCATCGAACCGAAAGCGCTGGATCGCGAGCTCGATGATGCGGTCGCCGTCACGGTCAAGGCCGGTGGTCTCGACATCGAGCACGGCGCCGATGCGCAGGCCCTCCCGACTGGTCGGGACGTGGAAGCGCTCCACTGGCTTGATGCGGCGCAGGACGCGGTAGTCCGGCGTCGCCGCCAGCCGGTCGGCTATCGCCGCAAGATCGTCGCTCTCCCCCATGGACCCACTATAAGCTGCAGTCTTGGCAGCGAGAAAGTCAGCGTGTGGGGGGTCTCACAGCGCGTGCCCTCCCATCTGCCGCACCTTCGACAGGTAGTCGAGCATGGCCTGAAGCGTGCGCTCGGCAATGCGGACGAAGATGCGCCGCCCGTCGGCGGGATCGGGGTAGCGCTCGATCATCCCGCGCTCATTGAGCCCGTTGATCCAGCGCAGGCCGGTCGTGGTCGGCACGGCGGCGGCGATGCACAGGCTGGAAACCGAAACGTTGCTGTCCATCAGATGGGCACGGGTGAGGTCGAGCAGCATGTCCCAGGCCGGATCGGCGAACAGGTCGGCGGGCAGGTAGTCGTCGCGCAGGCGGCGCATCCGGTAGACCGAACGCACATAGTCGGGTGTGACTTCCCCGCTGTGGCTGCGCGCGCACAACGGGCAGCGACCATCCTCGCTTCGCGCTTCATCGGCCAGGCTCTGCGCCAGATCAGCCGAGCGGGTGGTATGATCGGCGAGCCGGCGAAGATCATCGGCAAAGGAGGTGAAGACGGAGGGTGTCTGACTGGCAGTCATCGGTAGTCCTTCCATCAGTGGAAGGACCAGCAGGCGCTCTCAGAGCTTGCCAAGGCGCTGAGGAAGTTTGCTAACCAATTGAAAACCAGGTGAACACCTGGGGTCAGACCGGGAACAGGCTACTGGAGGAGCGGCGGCAGCGCGGGGTCGCGGAGCTGGGCGATGCGGATAAGGATCGCCTTCCACACGCGCTGGCCGTCGAGGTCGCCCGAGTCGAGCAGTTCATCGGCGCGCTGAGCGGCATGC
>JAEZQR010000279.1 GCA_023413015.1 Pseudomonadota bacterium | reverse complement strand
ATGGTGATCATCCGCCTGAACTCGGGCGAGCAGCGCTACGTCCGCGCGGACTGCATGGCGACCGTTGGCGCGGTGTCGAACCCCGACAACGCCAACCAGTATCTGGCGAAGGCCGGCCGCAACCGCTGGCTCGGCAAGCGTCCGCTCACCCGCGGCGTCGCCAAGAACCCGGTCGACCACCCGCACGGTGGTGGTGAAGGCCGGACCTCGGGCGGCCGTCATCCGGTCACCCCGTGGGGCAAGCCGACCAAGGGTGCCAAGACCCGCAAGAACAAGGCGACGGACAAGATGATCATCCGTTCGCGTCACGCGAAGAAGAAGGGCTAATCGATGGCTCGCTCCGTTTGGAAGGGACCGTTCGTCGAGCTCAGCCTTCTCAAGAAGGCCGAGGCCGCTCAGGACGGTGGTGCGCGCGCCCCGATCAAGACCTGGTCGCGTCGCTCGACGATCCTGCCGCAGTTCGTTGGCCTGACGTTCAACGTCTACAACGGCAAGAAATTCATCCCTGTCTCGGTGAACGAGGAGATGGTGGGTCACAAGCTCGGCGAGTTCGCGCCGACGCGGACCTTCCACGGCCACGCCGCCGACAAGAAGGCCAAGAGGTAAGCCATGAGCAAGCAGGCAGCTCCCCGCAAGGTGGGCGACCGCGAAGCGCTCGCGGTAGCCACCACCGTCCGCGGCTCGCCGTACAAGCTCAATCTCGTCGCCGGGCTCATCCGCGGCAAGAAGGCTGGCGACGCGCTCAACATCCTCTCTTTCTCGAAGAAGGCGATGGCGCAGGACGTCCGCAAGGTTCTCGCGTCGGCTATTGCCAACGCCGAGAACAATCACAATCTGGACGTGGACGCGCTAGTCGTTAAAGAGGCCAGCGTCGGCAAGTCGATCGTGATGAAGCGCTTCACTCCGCGGGCCCGTGGCCGCGCGGCGCGCATCATCAAGCCGTTCAGCCGTATCCGCATCGTGGTCCGCGAGACCGCCGAGGAGCAAGCGTAATGGGTCAGAAGACCAGCCCCATCGGTCTGCGCCTGCAGATCAACCGCACCTGGGACTCGCGTTGGTTCGCCAGCCGCGAGGACTACGGCCGGTTGCTGCTTGAGGACCTCAAGATCCGTCAGTTCATCCTGAAGGCGCTGCCGCAGGCCGCGATCTCCAAGGTGGTGATCGAGCGTCCCGCCAAGCTGTGCCGCGTGTCGATCTATGCCGCTCGTCCGGGCGTCATCATCGGCAAGAAGGGCGCTGACATCGAGAAGCTGAAGAAGCAGATCGGTGCGATGACGAAGAGCGACGTGTCGCTCAACATCGTCGAGATCCGCAAGCCCGAGATCGACTCCAAGCTCGTCGCGCAGGGCGTTGCCGATCAGCTCGAGCGTCGTATCGCCTTCCGCCGCGCCATGAAGCGCGCGGTGCAGTCGGCGCTGCGTCTCGGCGCCGAAGGCATCCGTATCACCTGCTCGGGCCGTCTCGGTGGCGCCGAGATCGCGCGTACCGAATGGTACCGCGAGGGTCGCGTGCCGCTCCACACGCTGCGTGCGAACATCGATTATGCCGAGGCGCAGGCCCACACCGCTTATGGTGTGTGCGGCGTCAAGGTTTGGATCTTCAAGGGTGAAATCCTCGGCCACGATCCGCTGGCCCAGGACAAGCTCATGATGGAAGCTCAGACGTCCGGAGTCCGACCGGCGCGATAAGGGCCTCAGCCCTTATCGCCTGATCGGCCGACGAACGGTGTCAGAAGGCGATTAGAAATGCTGCAACCGAAACGGACCAAGTTTCGCAAGGCGCACAAGGGGCGCATCCACGGCGACGCCAAGGGCGGCACGGCGCTGAACTTCGGCGCCTTCGGCCTGAAGGCCATGGAGCCGGAGCGCATCACCGCCCGCCAGATCGAGGCGGCGCGCCGCGCCATCACCCGTCATATCAAGCGTGCCGGACGTCTCTGGATCCGCGTGTTCCCGGACGTTCCCGTCTCGACGAAGCCGGCCGAAGTTCGCATGGGCTCCGGTAAGGGTTCGCCGGAGTATTGGGCGGCGCGCGTGAAGCCGGGCCGCATCCTGTTCGAGCTCGACGGCGTGCCCTACGACGTGGCGGCCGGCGCTTTCGAGCGCGCGGCGGCGAAGCTCCCGATCAAGACCAAGGTGATCGTGCGCCTTGGCGAACCGACCAACGCGTAAGGAGGATCGACCATGAAGACTGCCGATCTCCGCGCCCAGAGCGACGATCAGCTCAACGAGCAGCTCGCCCAGCTGAAGAAGGAGCAGTTCAACCTGCGCTTCCAGGCTGCGACCGGCCAGCTCGCCAAGTCGTCGCGCGTTCGCGAGGTGCGTCGCAGCATCGCGCGCATCCAGACGCTGCAGAATGAGCGGGCCGCCCAGGCCCAGGCTCAGGGTTAAGGAGGACACATGCCGAAACGCGTCCTGCAGGGCACGGTCGTGTCCGACAAGACCGACAAGACGGTGACCGTTCTCGTCGAACGCCGGGTGAAGCACCCGCTGTACGGCAAGATCATCCGCCGTTCGAAGAAGTATCACGCGCACGACGAAGCCAACGCCATCAAGGCCGGCGACGTGGTGCGTATCGAAGAGTGTGCGCCGGTCTCGAAGACCAAGACGTGGCGCGTTCTGGAAAAGGTGGGCTAAACCATGATCCAGATGCAAACGAACCTCGACGTCGCGGATAACAGCGGCGCCAAGAGGGTGCAGTGCATCAAGGTGCTCGGCGGCTCGAAGCGTCGCGTCGCGGGCGTGGGCGACATCATCGTCGTCTCGGTGAAGGAAGCGCAGCCGAAGGGCCGCGTGAAGAAGGGCGACGTGCATCGCGCCGTCGTCGTTCGCACCGCGAAGGACATCCGTCGTCCCGACGGCTCGGTGATCCGCTTCGACGGCAACGCCGCCGTGCTCATCAACAAGAACGATGAGCCGATCGGCACCCGTATCTTCGGCCCGGTCGTGCGCGAGCTGCGCAGCTCTGGCCATATGAAGATCATCAGCCTCGCGCCGGAGGTGCTGTAATGGCTGCCGCGAAGATCAAGAAGGGCGACCGCGTCGTCGTCCTGTCGGGCAAGGACAAGGGCAAGCACGGCGAAGTCGTGCGCTCGCTGCCCAAGGAGATGAAGGTCGTCGTCGCCGGCGTGAACGTCGTGACGCGCCACACCAAGCCGAGCCAGGCCAACCCGCAGGGTGGCCTCGTTCGCTCGGAAGCGCCGATCCACGTGTCGAAGGTGGCGATCGAGGACCCTAAGACCGGCAAGCCGACCCGCGTCGGCTTCCGCATCGAAGACGGCCAGAAGGTGCGTGTCGCCAAGCGGTCGGGTGAGGTGATCAATGGCTGACGCCAAGTACACGCCGCGCATGAAGCGGCTCTATGACGAGAAGATCCGTCAGCAGCTCATCGAGCAGTTCGGCTACAAGAACGCGCTCGAAGTACCGAAGATCGAGAAGATCGTCATCAACATGGGCGTCGGCGAGGCGACCCAGGACAAGAAGCGCGTCGACGCGGCTGCCGCGGAGATGATGGCGATCGCCGGTCAGAAGCCGGTGGTCACCAAGGCGAAGAAGTCGATCGCGCAGTTCAAGCTGCGCGAGGGCATGCCGATCGGCTGCAAGGTCACGCTTCGCCGCGAGCGCATGTACGAGTTCCTCGACCGCCTGATCACGATCGCGCTGCCGCGCGTTCGCGACTTCCGCGGCGTGAACCCGAAGTCGTTCGACGGCCGCGGCAACTACGCGCTCGGCCTCAAGGAACAGATCGTCTTCCCCGAGATCAACTATGATCGGATCGACAAGGTCCGGGGTATGGACGTCATCATCACCACCACGGCGAACACGGACGACGAGGCCCGCGAACTGCTGCGCGCCTTCGGCATGCCGTTCACCGACCGTACTGCGGAGACCCGCCAGGCCGCGTAAGGGCGGAACCGGCAGGCTAAGGAGAAGAACTTAAGTCATGGCGAAACTGAGTTCGATCAATAAGAACGAGCGTCGTCGCAAGCTGGCCAAGAAGTATGCGGGCAAGTACGCCCGCCTCAAGGCCGTCGCCGACGACGAGACCAAGGACGAGGGCGAGCGGTTGATCGCGCGCCTGAAGATGGCCGAGCTGCCGCGCAATGCGAACCCGACCCGGATTCGCAACCGCTGCGAGCTCACCGGGCGCCCGCGCGCCTACTATCGCAAATTCCGCTTGAGCCGCGTCATGCTCCGCGAACTGGCCAACAAGGGCCTGATTCCCGGCGTGACGAAGTCGAGCTGGTAAGGGAGGCCACAGATGGCTGTGACCGATCCGTTGGGTGATATGCTCACCCGCATCCGCAACGGGCAGCAAGCCCGCAAGGATAGCATCGTTACCCCCGCCTCGAAGCTCCGGGCCCGCGTGCTCGACGTGCTTCAGCGCGAGGGCTACATCCGTGGCTACTCGGAAGAGGCCGAGGCCGCTCACCCGGCGCTGCGCATCGACCTGAAGTATTTCGAGGGTCAGCCGGCGATCCAGTACGTGCAGCGCGTCTCGAAGCCGGGCCGCCGCGTTTACTCGGGTTCCAAGGACCTGCCGCGCGTGCGCAACGGCCTTGGCATCACCATCGTCTCGACGCCCAAGGGCGTTCTCTCCGACGCGGAAGCGCGCGAGCAGAACGTGGGCGGCGAGGTCCTCTGCCAGGTGTTCTAAGCCATGTCGCGCATCGGAAAGAGGCCGGTCCCGGTACCGGCAGGCGTAACCGCCACCATCGAAGGCGGCCAGATCTCGGTCAAGGGTCCGAAGGGCACCCTGTCGATGCCGCTGGTCGACGACATTGCCTACACTGTCGAGGACGGCGCCATCTCGGTGCAGCCGGCGAACGACACCAAGCGCGCCCGTGCCTTCTGGGGCATGCAGCGCACGATGGTGTCGAACCTCGTCACCGGCGTGACCGAGGGCTTCACCAAGACGCTCGAGATCACCGGCGTCGGCTACCGCGCCGCGGTGCAGGGCAAGAACCTGCGCCTGCAGCTCGGCTTCAGCCATGACGTCGACTATGCGATCCCGGAGGGCATCACGATCGCGACGCCCGACGCGACCACGGTCACGATCACGGGCTCCGACAAGCAGAAGGTCGGCCAAGTGGCCGCGGAGATTCGTCGCTGGCGCAAGCCCGAGCCGTATAAGGGCAAGGGTATCAAGTACCGCGGCGAGTACATCTTCCGCAAAGAAGGCAAGAAGAAGTAGTCATGGGACAGAACCTTTCATTGTTCGAGCGCCGTCGGCAGCGCGTCCGGACCGCTCTTCGGGCCCGTTCGGGCGGCCGTCCGCGCCTCTCGGTGCACCGCTCGTCGCAGCACATCTACGCGCAGATCATCGACGACGCGCAGGGCCGTACCCTGGCCGCCGCTTCGACGCTGGAGAAGGACGTGCGCGACACGACCGGTGCCACCGTCAACGCGGCGACCGAGGTTGGCAAGCGGCTCGCGGAGCGCGCCAAGGCCGCCGGCGTGACGACTGTCGTATTCGACCGTGGCGGCTTCAGCTTCCACGGACGCGTCAAGGCGCTGGCGGATGCCGCGCGCGAAGGCGGATTGGAGTTTTAAGACATGGCTGACGAAATCCAGCAGCAGG
>JAEZQR010000249.1 GCA_023413015.1 Pseudomonadota bacterium | reverse complement strand
GAGCAGATCACGCTCGGCAAGGGCGCGATGCACCTCAAGGACGAGCTGATGCCGCGCTACGCGGAGCTCATCTACAACGGCTTCTGGTTCTCGGCGGAGCGCGAGATGCTGCAGGCGGCGATCGACTACAGCCAGCAGAACGTCACCGGCACGGTGCGGCTGAAGCTCTACAAGGGCTCGGCCTGGGTGGTCGGCCGCAAGTCGCCCAAGTCGCTCTACTCGGACAAGATCGTCACCTTCGAGGACGACGCCGGTGCCTACGACCAGCGCGACGCGGAGGGCTTCATCAAGCTCAATGCGCTGCGCCTGCGCATCATCGGCCGCCGGGCGGGCCGGTGAAGGCGGACGACATTCGCGACTTCCTGAAGGGCTTCGCCGAAGCCCTTCAGGCGGGCGATGCGGATGCGCTCGACGCGCATTATGCGCTGCCGCTGATCCTCGCGACGCGCGACGGCACCACCTTCGTCGAGGACGAGGAAGCGCTGGAGCAGGCGCTCGCGGCGGAGCTGGCGGCCGGCCGCCCGACCGGCTTCGACGCCTACGAGATCACGCCGCTTCCCGACAACGCCGCACGCGTGCGCGCCCGCTGGACGCTGCCCAACGGCACGACCGCGGAGAAGGCCTACACGCTCGCCGAAGACGACGACGGCACCATCGCCATTGTCGCGGTCGAAGCGGACGGCTGACGCTCTCTTGTTCCCCTCCCTTCAAGGGAGGGGCAGGAGAGGCTAGCGATCACCCCGCCAGCTTCTCCCACGGCCCCTTGATCGCGAGCGTGTAGCCGGGGTTGTAGATGTTCACGAACATCGTGCGGCCGTCGGGCGCGAAGCAGACGCCGGCGAGTTCGGCCTGGTCGGCATGTGCGTTGCGGCCGATGGTGCGGATTTCGCCCTTGGGCGTCACCAGCCGCAGATACTGCTCGCCCTTGCCGTCCTCGCAGATCACCAGCCCGCCCCAGGGGGCGACGGTCAGGTTGTCGGGCATGTCGAGCAGCGTGGTGTCGTTCGGCTCGACGAACAGCACGACCTCGCCCGGCGCGTCCTTCTCGCCTGCCTGGCCCTCGAAGCGGCCGGGGCGGTAGCCGAACACCTGGCCCTTCTCGTTGGCGCCGCCTTCGGTGCAGGTGAACCACAGCGTGCCGTCGGTATCGATCGCCAGGCCTTCGCCGCGCACGAAGCGGGTGGCGCCCTTTGCGGCGCCGCGGTCGCGCAGGTCGTCGTCGGGCGACTCGACGCCGTCGAGGTCGATCCAGCGCGCCTTGCGCGCCGCGCCCACCGCCCAGCTCCGGTCGCGGTTGGCCGAAGTCTCCAGTCCGTCGATCGCCAGCGCCTGCAGCCGTCCGCCGCGTGCGAGCTTGCCGGGCTGGTTCGGCAGGAAGCGGTAGAACAGCCCTTCCTCGTGGTCTTCGGTCAGGTAGGCGATGCCGGTGCGCGGCGCGACGAGCGCCGCCTCGTGGTTGAAGCGGCCCATCGCCTTCAGCGGCACCGGCTGGATCAGCTCGGTGGCGCGCGACGGCACCTCGAAGACCCAGCCGTGACCGTCGGCGAGCTTGTTGACGTACGGCCGCTTCGGCTCCTCGCACGACAGCCACGAACCCCACGGCGTCTTGCCGCCCGCGCAGTTGCGCAGGGTGCCCGCGAGGCTCAGATGCACGCGCTCGACCGCCGTGCCGTCGCGGTTCAGCAGCAGCGTGGTGGTGCCGCCCTTCGCCACCGGGTCGAGCGAGGGGTTGAACATCTTCGCCCGGATGGCCGGCGTCAGCAACTCGTTCTTCGCGCCGTACGGGCCGTTCTCGTTGTAGGGCCAGAATTCATGGTTGCGCACCAGGATGGTGCGGCCGTCGGGGCCGGCGAAGGCGGCCATGCCGTCGAAGCGGCCCGGCGTCAGCAGCCCGTCGTCCATCTTCTGCCCGACCTGCGAGAGCAGCGTGTAGGAGAAGCCTTCCGGCAGGTCGAACAGCCGCTTGGGATCGGGCACCAGCCGGCCGGCATCGGCCGGCAGCGGTTCGGCGAGCGCCTGGCGGAAGCCGGCAAGCGCTAGGCCGGCAGCGCCGGCGGAGAGGAGCGAACGACGGTTGATCATGAGCAGCACGACTCTTGGGCTACGGATGTGAAAGCATGACGGCTAGGCAAGCTCGAACGAGCGTCGGATGCCGTCGATGACGAACTGAGCGGCGAGCGCTGCTAGGATGACGCCGAGCAGGCGGGTGATCATCGCCTCGAGGTTGCGCCCGAGCTTGCGCATGATCGGGCCGGCGGCGAGCAGCGCCCCCAGCGTCATCAGCAGCACCAATAGCAGCGCGCCGAGCACGGTGGCGGTTTCAGCCCACCCATCGCTGCGCGCGGTGAGCAGCATGGCGGACGCGATGGTGCCCGGCCCGGCGATCATCGGGATGCCCATCGGGAACACCGAGATATCCTCGGCCTCAAGGCTGGGCGCCCCTTGTGCCACCGCCTGCGCGCGGTTCTCGCGCCGCTCGGTGCGCTTCTCGAACACCATGTCGATCGCGATCAGGAACAGCATCACGCCGCCGGCGATGCGGAAGGCATCGAGGCTGATGCCGAGCGCTTTCAGCAGCGGCTCGCCGAGCAGCGCGAAGAACAGCAACACGCCGGTCGCCACCATCACCGACCGGTAGGCCATCTTGCGCTGGTGCGCGACCGACGTGCCGTCGGTCAGGCTCGCGAAGATCGGCGCGCAGCCCGGCGGGTCGATCACCACGAAGAAGGTGACGAAGGCGGAGACCAGCAGCTCGATCACAGGTCGGCCGGCGCCTCGAGCCCCGCACGCCGGTGCGCGGCGACGAGCGTGTTCCTGAGCAGGCAGGCGATCGTCATCGGGCCGACGCCGCCCGGCACCGGCGTGATGTACCCGGCGACTTCCATCGCCTCAGCGAACGCCACGTCGCCGACGAGGCGGGCCTTGCCCTCTTCCGCCGCGGGCACGCGATTGATGCCGACGTCGATCACCGCCGCGCCCGGCTTGATCCACGATCCGCCGATCATCTCCGACCGACCGACCGCGGCGACGAGGATGTCGGCCTCGCGCGTAATCTTCGACAGGTCGCGGGTGCGCGAGTGGGCGATGGTGACCGTGCAGTTCTCGGCAAGCAGCAGCTGCGCCATCGGCTTGCCGACGATGTTCGACCGGCCGACCACGACTGCGTGGAGGCCGCTCAAATTCCCGAGCGCGTCCTTCAGCAGCATGAGGCAGCCCAGTGGCGTGCAGGGCACGAACCCCGGCAGCCCGACGGCGAGGCGCCCGGCGTTCACCACATGGAAGCCGTCGACGTCCTTGTCGGGGTCGATCGCGGCGATGATCGCGCTCTCGTCGATCTGTTTCGGCAGCGGCAGCTGGACGAGGATGCCGTCGACCGCCGGATCGGCGTTGAGCTGCGCGACCAGCGCCAGCAGCTCGGCCTGGCTCGTCTCGATGGGCAGGCGATGCTCGAAGGAGGCCATGCCGGCCTCGACCGTCGCCTTGCCCTTGCTGCGGACGTAGACCTGGCTTGCCGGGTCCTCGCCGACCAGCACGACCGCGAGCCCGGGGGCGCGGCCGGTCGCTTCGGCGAAGGCCGGCACCGCTGCCGCCACGCGCGAGCGCAGGTCCGCTGCGAATGCCTTGCCGTCGATCAGCTGTGCCGTCATGCCGTCAGTCCTTCGAGCTTGGCGACGATGGCATCCGCATCGCCGTCGAGACGTACCTGCTTCACTCGCGCCGTCGCACCGCCGACGATCTCGACGTCGCGCGGACGCAGGCCCAGCGCCTTCGCCAGCAGCTTCGTCACCGCCGCGTTGGCTTCACCGTCCGACGGAGCCGCCGACACACGGAGCGCCAGCACGGCTCGTCCGTCGGCTCCGGCCACTAGTCCGTCGACCGCGTCGCGTCCACCCTTGGGCGTCACGCGAGCCACCAGTCGCACGCCGCCCGCCGCCACTGTCCAGGGCAGCGAAAGCTGGCTCAGACCAGGCCCCCGACCAGCAGGCCGCGCAGCAACACGTCGCGCACGAAGATCAGCCCGAGAATCAACACCATCGGAGACAGGTCGATGCCGCCCAGGTCGGGCATGACGCGGCGGATGGGCCGGAGCAGCGGGTCGAGCAGCCGGTCGAGCGTCACCAGCACCGTGCGCACGAAATTGTTGTGCGTGTTGATGACGTTGAACGCGACGAGCCAGCTCAGGATCGCCTGCGCGATCACGACATAGATCACGAGCGTGATCAGCATCATCAGGAAGCCGATGAGCTGGTAAAGCATGAAAATCTCCCGGGAACGCCCTGCGGCTCCCGTCTAGCCGCTGTCCTAGTCGGGCGCAACGGTACGGGTGGTCACATCGCCGAGATGCCACCGTCGACGTAGAGTTCGGCACCGGTCACGAACTTCGCTTCGTCCGAGCAGAGATAGACGGCGGCATAAGCGACGTCGTCGGGCTCGCCGACGCGGCCCAGCGGCACCTGACGCGCGAACTTGGCGAGCAGCGCCTCGCGTTCCGCACCCGGCATCATCTTGCCGATGATCGGCGTGTCGATGAAGGTTGGGTGGACCGAGTTGCAGGTGACCGGGTAGCCGGCCCGCGCGCAGTGCAGCGCCACCGATTTGGTCAGATGCCGCACGGCGGCCTTCGCCGAATTATAGGCGGCCATGTTGGCGGCCGCGATCACGCCGGCGATCGAGGAGACGTTGAGGATGCTGCCGCGCGTGCCCTCGCGCGCCGTCGTCGCCGCAATCAGCGGCAACGCCAGCTTGCAGCCCAGGAACACGCCGTCGAGGTCGACCGCATGCACCCGCCGCCAGTCCTCGAGGCTCGTCTCCTCGACCGTGCCGGCGGTGGCGATGCCGGCGTTGTTGACGAGGATGTGCAGCCCACCGAACCGCGCCTCCGCCGCTTCGGCCGCCGCCTGCCAGTCGTCGGCCGAGGTCACGTCATGTCGCACCGCGCTCGCCGCCTCGCCCAGCTCGCCCGCGATCCGGGCGGCGCCGTCGGCGTCGATGTCGGTCAGCAGCACGCGCGCGCCTTCGCGCACGAACATCCGGGCGGTGGCGGCGCCAAGGCCGGACGCAGCGCCCGTCACCAACGCGATTTTGCCGCCCAACCTACCATTGCTCATAGGTGCGAACCTCCCGAAATGTTGTGTGCCGGCAACATGCTAGCAACGCTTCGCACAGGCGAGAACACATCGCTTGACGCTACGGCGTCGGAACGACACCAGAGCCACCGACGCGGCCGGGCAGGAACCCGGCCGGTCCTACTTTGGGGAGTCGCTGTGAAGAAGACGTTGCTACTCGCGTCCGCGTCGGTCGCGCTGCTTTCGGCTCATGCCGCTTTTGCTCAGGACAACACACAACCGGCTGGCGACGCGACGTCGACGACCGCTGCACAGGGCGCGGTCGACAACGCCGCTGCCGGATCCGAGCCCGGCGAGATCATCGTCACCGCGACGCGGCGCGCGCAGGCGCTGTCCGATGTTCCGATCGCTGTCTCGGCGGTCACGGCTGAATCGCTCCAGAACTCGGGCGCGAACGACATCCGTCAGCTGAACCAGCTCGCACCCTCGCTGCTCGTCTCCTCGACCGGCAGTGAGTCGAACGGCTCCGCGCGCGTGCGCGGCATCGGCACCGTCGGCGATAACCCCGGTCTCGAATCCTCGGTCGCCGTCTTCATCGACGGTGTCTACCGCTCACGCTCGGGCATCGGTTTGAACGAGCTCGGCGAGATCGAACGCATCGAGGTGTTGCGTGGCCCGCAGGGTACCCTCTTCGGTCGCAACGCGTCGGCCGGCCTCATCAACATCATCTCGAAGAAGCCGTCGTTCGAATCCGAAGGCTATGCCGAGGCGACCTACGGCAACTACGACTATCTCCGCCTGGGCGCTGGCGTTACCGGTGCGATCACCGAGGACACGCTCGCCTACCGCCTCGACGGCGTCTACGTGAAGCGCGACGGCTTCCTGAAGACCTCGACCGGCGATCGCCTCAACGACCGCGACCGCTACTTCGTGCGCGGCCAGCTGCTGTTCGAGCCGAACGACGCGCTCGAGGTCCGCATCATCGGTGACTACACCCGTCGCGACGAGGCCTGCTGCGGCGCGGTCTATCTGTCGACCGCCGAGACCGTCGATCCGGTCGCGGGCGCGCCGTTCACGGTCACCACGCAGCCGAACCGCATCGTGTCGGTGCTACAGAGCCTCGGCAGCAAGATCACCCAGGGCCAGCAGGATCCGTTCGCGCGCGTCGCGCTGGTGACGCCGGGCCGCAGCTACGACAACGTCACCACCGACTGGGGCGGCTCGGTGCAGGCCGACTGGGACCTGAACCTCGGCACGCTGACCTCGATCACCGGCTATCGCTACTACAAGGCGGGCGGCGCGTCCGACACCGACTACAGCGACGTCGACCTGCTCTACCGGCTGGACAACGGCAACAACTTCCGCCGCTTCCGCACCTTCTCGCAGGAGCTTCGCCTGCAGGGCGCGGCGTTCGACGACAGGCTCGACTGGCTGGTCGGCGCCTATTATTCGAACGAGAAGCTGAACGTCGCCGACAACACGACCTTCGGCTCGCAGTACGGTGCGTTTGCGGCGTGCCGCCTCGTCGCGACGGCCAATCCGACCGCTGTGTTGCGCGACCCGGCGCAGGCGGGCTGCCTCAGCCCGACCGGCCGCGCGGTGCTGTCGGGCGCGGCGCCCGGCACCACGCCGGCC
>JAEZQR010000214.1 GCA_023413015.1 Pseudomonadota bacterium | reverse complement strand
GCCAGCCGCCACGGAGGTCAGCGGCCCGCCCGCGACGCTGCCGATCGCGCGCATCCACGCCAATCCGCGCCAGCCGCGTCGCCACTTCGATCCGGCGGCGCTCGACGAGCTGGTCGCCTCGGTCAAGGCGACCGGACTTCTCCAGCCGATCCTGGTGCGTGAGCGCCGCGACGGCGACTATGAGATCGTCGCGGGCGAACGACGGTGGCGCGCGGCGCAGATCGCGCAGCTCCACGAGGTGCCCGTCGTCATCCGCGACTTGGCGGACGCCGACGCCTTCCAGATCGCGCTGATCGAGAACATCCAACGCGCGGACCTGAACCCGGTCGAGGAGGCGGAAGGCTACCGCCGGTTGGTCCAGGAATATGGCTATGTGCAGGAGGATCTCGGCCGCGTGACCGGCAAGTCGCGCAGCCATATCGCCAACCTGCTGCGCCTGCTCAACCTGCCCGAGGAGGTCCTCGACGAAGTGCGCGACGGGCGGCTGACGATGGGCCATGCGCGTGCGCTGATCGGCCATCCGGACGCCGAGCGGCTGGCGGATCAGATCGTCCGCCGCAACCTGTCGGTGCGCGAGACCGAGGCGCTGGTCGCCGGCGAGAGCGGGCGCACGCGGCAGTCGCGGCCCCGCCCCGCCAAGTCGGGCCGGAAGGACGCCGATACCGCCGAGCTCGAACGCACGCTGTCGGACGCGGTAGGGCTTCGGGTGACGATCGACGGCAGCGGACCGTCGGGCCGGGTCCATATCGAATATGCCGACCTCGACCAGCTCGACATGCTGGCGCAGCGGCTGATCGGCGGGCGCTTCTAGCGGAGCGGTCGCCGGCTATTCGGCGAATTCGGGTTGCGGCGCCGGCGATCGCATCGCCACGGCGGCCATCTGGCTGGCTTCGATTGCCTGGATGATGTCCGCTTCGATGTCGGCGAGCGTTTCCAGCCCGATCGAGAGGCGGATCAGCCCTTCTGAGATGCCGTGTTTTGCCAGCTCCTCGGCCGTGTAGGTCGAATGCGTCATCGACGCCGGGTGCTGCGCGAGCGACTCGGCGTCGCCAAGGCTGACGGCACGCTGGATCAGGCGCAGCGAATCGAGGAAACGCAGCGCCGCGTCGCGTCCGCCGCGCAGCTCGAAGGCGATCATGCCGCCGTAGCCACCCACCATCTGCGCCGAGGCCAATGCATGACCTGGCGCGTTTTCGAGGCCGGGATAGAATATGGCGGCAACCTCGGGGCGGCCTTCGAGCAGCCGGGCAACCGCCATCGCGCTCGCGCAGTGGCGCGCCATCCGCAGCTCGAGCGTCTTCAGCCCGCGCAGGATCAGGAAGGCGTCGAACGGCGAGATGACCGCACCGGTCATGTCCTTCAGCCCGACCAGCCGCGCCTGGTCGACGAGCTCCCTGGTGCCGACCAGGATGCCGGCGAGCAGGTCGCCGTGCCCACCAAGATATTTGGTCGCCGAATGCACCACCAGATCGGCGCCGAGAGCCAAGGGACGCTGGAGCATGGGCGTGCAATAGGTGTTGTCGACCATCACCAGCGCGCCTGCGGCATGGGCGCATTTGGCGACATGGCGGATGTCGATCAGGCGCATGTTCGGATTGGCCGGCGTTTCGAAATAGACGAGCCGCGGCCGGCGGCGCATCGCCTCTTCGACCACAGCCGGATCGGTGAGATCGACGTGCCGCACCGTCACACCGAACCGCGCCAGGCTGTGGCGGAAGAAGGCGAAGGTGCAGCCGTAGAGCGTCTCGTCGGTGACGATCTCGTCGCCGGGACCGACCAAGCTCCAGATCGCCGACGTGATCGCCCCCATGCCCGAAGCGGTGGCAAGCGCGGCCTCCCCGCCTTCGAGCTCGGCCATTCGCGCTTCCAAGAGCGCCGTTGTCGGGTTCCCCAGCCGGCCGTAAAGATAGCCCTCCGCCTCGCCGGCAAAGCGCCGCGCGCCCTCCTCTGCGGTCGGGAAGGTGAAGGTGGAGGTGAGATAAAGCGGTGGCGTCAGCGCGCCATGGCTGCCTGCCGCATCATAGCCGTGGTGGATCGCGCGGGTCGCAAAGCCGAAGGAGGTGGATTTCGAGACGTCAGCCATAGGATTCCGGTGCCTGCAGTTCAGCCGGAAGCTAGCAGAAACCGCGCAGCAGGTTCTTGCGAAGTGGGTGGCTCAAGGTTGCTTACATAGAATTTCCTGCCAAAAGCTGGCTGATTAGGAGATAAAGATGCCAACATGATCCTAGATTCGATCGATCGTGCTATCCTGAAGATGCTGCAGGGCGATGGACGGATGAGCAACTCCGAACTGGCGGATCGCGTCGGCCTGTCGCCGTCGCCCTGCCTGCGGCGGGTGCGGCTGCTCGAGGAGGCGGGGTATATCCGCGGCTATCGCGCGGTCGTCGATCGCCGGAAGATGGGGCTTGGGCTGACGGCTTTCGTCGGGATCAAGGTCGAGCGGCATCATGATGCCGAGGCCACCGCGTTCGCCGCCGCCGTCACCGCGTTGCCGGAGGTCGTATCCTGCCACCTCGTCTCGGGCGAGGCGGCGGATTTTCTGCTGGAGGTCGTGGTCGCCAGCCTTGAGGACTATGAGCGGCTGCTGACCGGGATACTGCTCAAGCTGCCCGGCGTCCGCGACATCCGATCGACCTTCGCCATTCGCACTCACAAGGCGGATGCCCCCGTGCCGATCCCCGGCTGATCGGCCGTCGTCTATCGTGCGGCCAGCGCGGCGATAGCCAGCAGCGCTTGCGCGGCAAGGACATCGCCGGCGGTCCCGCTCTTCTTGATATCGCGCTCGGCGGCGAGCAAGCGGTCGAGCGCGTGGCGCAGGGATAACGCGCGCCAGCGCTGCACTTGTGCCACGACGCGGTCCTTCTCCTTCCAGAAGATCGGCGGACGTGCGCCATCGACCGCCGCTTGTGGGCTGACACCGCCATCGACGGCGGTGCGCAGGTCGGCGAGCAGCCACAGCCGCCGGGCGACCGCGCGCAGCAGCGCGATACCGGCGATGCCTTGGCCGAACAGCTTGGCGATCTGGCGGTCCGCCTGCGCCGGCTTGCCGCCCGCGACCGCTTCGACCAGCGCGCCGAAATCGGCATCGTCGATCGCGGCGCCGATCGCTGCCACCGCCTCCGGCGTCAGCTTCTGTGGCCGGTCGGGCGCGGCATCGACGTAGAGCGCGAGCTTCTCCAGCTCGCGCCGGAGGAGCCGCCGGTCGCCGGCACAGGCATCGAGCAGGCGCGCCGACGCCTCGCGCGTGGGCTGGAGGCCGAATTCGGCGGCCATGCCTTCGACGATACGCCCGGTGTCGCGCGCATCGGGCTCGTAGCTCACTACTGCAAAGGCGTTGGGCGCCTCCTCGACCAGCGCCAGCAGTTTCGACCCCTTCTTGAGCGGGCCGGCCGTCATGATCGCGGGATTGCCGGCCGCCGGGCTTCCCAGCAGCAGCGAGACCGCCTCGACACTTTCCTCGGCGGCGCCATCGATGCGGATCACGCGCCGGTCGCCGAACATCGATACCGCGGCGGCCTCGTCGGCCAAGCGGCCAGGATCTTCCTTGAGCGTTGCGGGGGCGAGCGCTGTCACCTCACCGCCGAAATGCGCGACAAGCTTCGCGGCAAGCTCGGCCGAGGCCGCCTCGTCGGCGCCGTGGAACAGGGTGAGGCGCACGTCCGCCCCAATCCGATCGGGGGCGAAGCCCTTGTCGGCGCGGACGCTTTTCACGGGCGGGAAGCGCTGGCCTGCAGCTCGGGGGTCGTGCGGGCGAGCACGGCGAGGCGGGTCATGATCTCCTCGACGAGATCGACGGCGAGCCGTTCGAGCGCCGTATTCTCGGCGGCGACCACGGCATAGTCGGACGAGCGCACGACGTCGATGCCGGCATCGGTGCGCGCCGTCGCGTCGAGCAGCGTGCGGCTGCCGTCGGCGCTGATGAGCTGATAGCGGGCGCGCAAGGTGCGGCGTTCGCGCGTCGTCGAGTCGTCGCGCCGGATCGCGAAGCCTTCGATGGCGTCATCGAGCTCGATCACCAGCCGGTAGCGCCCGGCGCCGGCAGCACTGCCGAGCCGGTCCTGCAGCGCGCTGCGCACAAGGAAGCCCGCGCGGCCGGGGATGGGATCCACCTGGATGCTCGCCAGCGCCTGCACCGCCTCGCTCCGGGCGCCGCCGGCATAGATCGGCTGCAGGGCACACCCTGAAACGGCGAGTGCCGCCACGACGACGAAGGCGCCGCCGCGCCTCATGCGACGAGGTTCACCAGACGGTCGGGCACAACGATCACCTTCTTCGGGCTCTTGCCCTCCAGTGCCCGCTGCACCTTTTCGAGGCTGAGCACCTGGGCCTCGACCGCGTCGCGCGCCATGCCCTTGGGCAGCTCGATGGTATCGCGCAGCTTGCCGTTGACCTGGACGGCGACCGTCACGCTGTCTTCGACCAGCAGCGCCGGGTCGGCTTTCGGCCAGGCCGCATCGGCGACGAGGCCCGACTGGCCGAGATGTGCCCACGCCTCTTCGGCAAGGTGCGGCATCATCGGGGCGACGAGCTGGACGAGCCTCACCACCGCCTCGTGGCGCGCCGCCGAAGGCGCAGCCTTCTCGATGGCGGTCGCGAGCTCGTAGAGACGGGCGACGGCCTTGTTGAAGCGGAGCGCATCGATGTCCGCGGTGATGCCGGCGATCGCCTTGTGGAGCGTGCGCTTGAGCTCGGGATCGTCGCCACCCGCCGCCTGCGAGCCGTCGACGAGCCGCCAGACGCGCTGCACGAAGCGCCATGCGCCCTCGATGCCGGCCTCGGACCAGGCGAGGTCGCGTTCCGGCGGGCTATCCGACAGCATGAACCAGCGGGCGGCATCGGCGCCATATTGCTCGATGATCGAGGTCGGGTCGACGACGTTCTTCTTCGACTTCGACATCTTCTCGGTGCGGCCGACGTGGACCGGCTGGCCGGTCGCGACTTCGACGAGCTGATCACCGCGCTTCTCGACCATCGAAGGCTCGACCCAATGGCCGTCGGCGTTCTTGTAGGTCTCGTGCGTCACCATGCCTTGCGTGAACAGGCTGGCGAACGGCTCGGCGATGTCGAGACGGCCGATGCGCTGGAGCGCGCGCGTCCAGAAGCGGGCGTAGAGCAGGTGCAGGATCGCATGCTCGACACCACCGATATATTGGCCGACCGGCAGCCAGCTTTCTGCGACCGGCTTGTCGAACGGCTTGTCCTTGGGCTGGCTGGCGAAGCGGATGAAATACCAGGACGAATCGACGAAGGTGTCGAGCGTATCGGTCTCGCGCACTGCCGCTTTGCCGCAGCTCGGGCAGTCGACGTGCTTCCACGTCGGGTGTCGGTCGAGCGGGTTGCCGGGCACGTCGAAGGTCACGTCCTGCGGCAGTTCGACGGGGAGCTGATCCTTCGGTACCGGGACCGGGCCGCAGGCCGCGCAGTGGATGATTGGGATTGGCGTGCCCCAGTAGCGCTGGCGCGACACGCCCCAGTCGCGCAGGCGGTAGACGGTGGTGCCTTGCCCCCAGCCTTCGCTTTCGGCGCGGCGGACCACCTCGGCCTTGGCGGCTTCGACGTCCAGGCCGTCGAGGAAGCGCGAATGCACGATGCGTCCTGGGCCGACATAGGCTTCGTCGCCGATCGGTGCATCTTCCTCGCCTTCGGGCGCGACGACGCGGTTGACGGGCAGATGATATTTGCGCGCGAAATCGAGGTCGCGCTGGTCGTGCGCCGGGCAGCCGAAGATCGCGCCGGTGCCATATTCCATCAGCACGAAGTTCGCGACGTAGACGGGGAGCGTCCAGCTCGGGTCGAGCGGGTGCACGACCTTGAGACCGGTGTCGTAGCCCTTCTTCTCGGCGGTCTCGATCTCTTCCGCCGCCGTGCCGGTACGCCGGCATTCCTCGATGAAGGCCGCCAGCTCGGGGTTGTTCGCCGCGACCTCGGCCGCCAGCGGATGATCGGCGGCGATCGCCGCGAAGCTCGCGCCGAACAGCGTGTCGGGGCGCGTGGTGAACACTTCCAGCTCGTCGCTGCGACCGGCGAGCTGGAAACGGAAGCGGAGACCCTGGCTCTTGCCGATCCAGTTCTCCTGCATGAGCCGGACCTTCTCGGGCCATTGATCGAGCGTCCTCAGGCCTTCGAGCAGGTCCTCGGCGAAGTCGGTGATCTTCAGGAACCATTGGCTGAGCTTGCGGCGCTCGACCAGCGCGCCCGAGCGCCAGCCGCGTCCGTCGATCACCTGCTCGTTCGCCAGCACCGTCATGTCGACGGGGTCCCAGTTGACCGAGCTTTCCTTGCGGTAGACCAGACCCGCTGCAAGCAGGTCGAGGAACAGCGCCTGCTCCTGCCCGTAATAGGCCGGGTCGCAGGTGGCGAGCTCGCGCGACCAGTCGAGCGCGAAGCCGAGCGCCTTCAGCTGGTCGCGCATCGTCGCGATATTGGCCCAGGTCCAGTCGCCGGGGTGCGTCTTCTTCTCGAAGGCGGCGTTCTCGGCCGGCATGCCGAAGGCGTCCCACCCCATCGGGTGCAGCACCTCGAAGCCCTGCGCGCGCCGCGCGCGGGCGAGCACGTCGCCCATCGTGTAGTTGCGCACATGGCCCATGTGGATGCGCCCCGACGGATAGGGGAACATCTCCAGCACATAGGCCTTGGGCTTCGGCGAGGCGTCGTCGGCATGGAAGGTGCCGCGCTCTTCCCATAGCCGCTGCCAGCGGCTTTCGGCCGCCTTCGGATTGTAGCGTGTCATGCGGGTCAGCCTTGGACGGCGGCGCGCCGCAGGTCGCGGGCCTTGGCGAGGATCGCCTCTTCGAGCTTCTGCACCGTCCCGGCGCGAACCGGCGCGTCGAGCCAGGTGCCGCCGCGGTTCTCCTGGCGCACGGCCGAGACGCGCAGCGCGTCGGCACGCAGATCCTTGTCGAGGATGAACACGCTTACCTTGACGCGCTCGTTGGGCGCCTGCGGGTTGGCGTACCAGTCGGTGACGATGACGCCGCCGTTCGAATCCGTCTGCGCCATCGGCATGAAGGCGAGTGTCTCGAGCGCCGCCCGCCAGAGATAGGCGTTGACGCCGATCTGGGTGACGCGTTCGGCGGAGACATCGGTGGCGAGGCGCTCCTGGCGGCCGCCGCAGGCGGTGAGCGCGGTTGCGGCGAGCGCCACGCCGAGGATGCGAACGGCAGTCTGCGTCACGGTCGATATCTCCTTGAATTCGTCGCCCGCGTTTATAGGCGGGCTGTTGCGCTCACGCAAAGCCCGGCTTTGCGGCGAAACTGTGGACGAATCGACACAGCTGCGCATCGAATCGTCAGCTGCGGCGTTGCAACTCATTACGGGGGTCTGTCGATATTCGTTCCGTAGCACTATATAGGTGTAGCAAGCGCCGGTCGGCGCGACGGGTAAGGATGAGTTGGCGGTGGCGAGCAGGCTCGCAGCATTGATGGCCGGAGTAGCGCTGATCGCGGCGCCGCTGACGCCCGTGCACGCCAACCCCACGACCGCGGCCAAGTCGCTGCCCGCTGCCAAAGCCAAGAAGAAGCCGCAGGTCGTCACCGAAGCCGGCGTCGCCGAAAAGCTGCGCCCCGGCAGCCTGGGGTCGTTCACGCCGTCACTCGTCGATCCGACGCGCAGCGCGGCAGTCCGGGTCCAGTCGACCGAACGCTCGTTCCGCTTCACGCCGTCGGGCAAGGGCGACCGCAAGGCGCTGACGCTCGGCCTTACCTCGCGGGTCCTGGCGCCGGCACCGGCAGGCCGCAACGCGACGGTGGCGGCGCTCTCGCCGACGATCGATGGGCTGACGCCGTCGGGATACAACCTCGGCGTTGCGGTCGGCTACAAAGGCTTCTCGCTGTCGGGCGGCTATACCCGCATCGACTCGGAATTCGGTCCGCATCGCGAAGGCGTCGATCTCGGCCTGAGCTATCGCGGCAACCGCTGGAAGGCGAGCCTGCAGGCGAGCGGCGAGCAGCCGTCGCACGCGGCGCTCGATCCGCTGGCGCTCGACAAGCGCTATGCGGTCGAACTCGGCGGCGCCTATGCGCTCACCCCGCGCCTGTCGCTCCAGGGCGGCATGCGCTACCAGCTGATCACGCCGCTCGATCCGCGCCTGACCGACGAGCGTGAGGACCCGTCGGTCTATCTCGGCACGTCGTTCCGCTTCTAGGCGGCACGCGCTCCCGCACAGGGTGGCCACACGGCATGACCGATCGCCGCGGCAGCTAAACTTTCACCGCCTTGCGGAGTTGATCCTTTGCCGCGCAAAGTAGGGCATGCGGGCAAGGAGAGCGCATCGCATGGCCGCCACCGCTCATATTAACCGCATCGGCACCGCGGTACCGCCGCACGACGTCCACGACGCGTTCGTCCATTTTGTCGAAGGCTTCATTCCCGAACGGCGCGAGCAGCTGCTGTTCAGGCGCATGGTGAGCCGCGCCGACATCGAGCATCGCTATTCGCATTTCGCGCCCGACCCCGACGTCGGCGGCGATACTGAGGGCTTCTATCGCCGCGGCCGCTTCCCCGGCACCGCCGAACGCATGGCGCGCTACGAACGCTACGCGCCTGAGCTGGCGCTCGAGGCGATCGATGCGCTCGGCGCGTTCGACCGGGCGGGCATCACCCACATTGTCGTCGCCTCGTGCACCGGGTTCGTCGCGCCGGGGCTGGACCAGTTGATCGTTGCGCGCGCCGGGCTCTCGCCCTCGATCGAACGCACCGTCGTCGGATTCATGGGCTGCTACGCCGCGGTGAACAGCCTGCGACTCGCGCACCACATCGTCCGCTCCGATCCGCAAGCCCGCGTGCTCGTCGTCAACCTCGAGCTGTGCACGCTCCACTTCCAGGAGACGCCCGAGCTCGACAAGCTGCTGTCGATGCTGCTGTTCGGCGACGGCGCCACTGCCGCGCTGGTCACCGCCGAGGCGCAGGGCCTCGCGCTGATCGA
>JAEZQR010000212.1 GCA_023413015.1 Pseudomonadota bacterium | reverse complement strand
GCCACCGCGCGCCGCTATTCGGAGCGGAAGTGGCGCGAGCGCGGCTTCTACCGGATGCTCAACCGGATGCTGTTCGACGCCGCCGAGCCGCCGGAACGTTATCGCGTGCTCGAACGCTTCTACCGGCTCAACGAGGGGCTGGTGGCGCGTTTCTACGCTGGTCGGTCGACCTTCGAGGACAAGGCACGGATATTGATCGGCAAGCCGCCGGTGCCGATCGGGCGCGCGGTGCGGGTATTGATGCGGGGGTGAGGATGGGGCGCAAGGCGGCGGTGATCGGCAGCGGGTTCGGCGGGCTGGCGCTGGCCGTGCGGCTGCAATCGGCCGGCATCGACACGACCTTGATCGAGAAGCGCGACAAGCCGGGCGGCCGCGCCTACGTCTGGCACGATCAGGGCTTCACCTTCGATGCCGGACCCACCGTCATCACCGATCCGAGCTGCCTAGAGGAGCTGTTCGCGCTGTCGGGTCGGCGGCTTGCCGACTATGTCGACCTGATGCCGGTTTCGCCCTTCTACCGGCTGATGTGGGAGGACGGCGCGGTCTTCGACTATTCGAACGACGATCGGGAATTGTTCGACCAGATCGCGAGGAAATCGCCGCAAGATGTTGATGGATATAAGCGTTTCCTGAAATATTCCGAAGGCGTGTTCCGCGAAGGCTACCTCAAGCTGGGGCATGAGGCGTTCCTTGACTTCCGGTCGATGGTGAAGGCTGCGCCGCAGCTGATGCGCTACGAGGCGTATCGCAGCGTCTATTCGATCGTATCGCGTTACATCCGCGATCCGCAGCTCAGGGAGGCGTTCAGCTTCCATACGCTGCTGGTCGGCGGCAATCCGTTCAAGACCAGCTCAATCTACGCGCTGATCCACGCGCTTGAGAAGAAGTGGGGCGTCTGGTTCCCGCGCGGCGGCACGCATGCGCTGGTGCGCGGGCTCATGAAGCTGTTCACCGACCTTGGCGGGCAGGTGCGGATCGGGTCGGGCGTGCGGACGATCAAGGCCGAGGGCGAGCGGGTGATCGGCGTCGCGACCGAGGACGGCTGGTCGGCGGCGTTCGACGCGGTGGCTTCGAACGGTGACGTGGTGCACACCTACCGCGATCTGCTCGGCGACCATCCGCGTGGGCAGGCGATGGGCCGATCGATGCAGCGGCGCAGCTTCTCGCCGTCGCTGTTCGTCACCTATTTTGGGCTGAAGCGGCCGCAGCCGCACGTCAGGCATCACACGATCCTGTTCGGGCCACGGTACCGCGAGTTGCTCGACGATATCTATGCCAAGGGCGTCGTGGCCGACGACTTCTCGCTCTACCTGCACCATCCGACCGCGACCGATCCGAGCCTGGCGCCCGAGGGCTGCTCGACCTTCTACGTGCTGTCGCCGGTGCCGCACCTCGGCAAGGCGCCGCTCGACTGGGATACGCTCGCGCCGAAATATGCCGACCGCATCCTCGGCTATCTGGAAAAGCGGCTGATCCCGGGGCTGCGCGAGGATCTGGTGACGATGCGCACCTTCACGCCGCAGGGCTTCGCGACCGAGCTCAACGCGCATCTGGGCAGCGCCTTCAGCCTCGAGCCGGTGCTGTGGCAGAGTGCCTATTTCCGCACGCACAACCGCGACGACGTGTTGCGGAACCTCTATTTCGTCGGGGCCGGCACGCATCCGGGCGCAGGCGTACCGGGCGTGGTCGGGTCGGCGAAGGCTACCGCGAAGCTGATGCTGGCCGATCTGGCGGCCTGATGTTCAGCAATGCCCGTCATCCCGGCGAAGGCCGGGACCCAGGAGATCGGTTGCTCTGGGGCCCGGCCTTCGCCGGGATGACGGCTGCCAGGGGGAGCAGGACCACCCAGGCGGAGGAACTGCGTGGATGATCTGATCCGCCAATGCCGCGAATCCATCGACAAGGGGTCGAAGAGCTTCGCGCTGGCCTCGAAGCTGTTCGATCCGGCGACGCGCGAGCGGGCCTATCTGCTCTATGCCTGGTGCCGCCACTGCGACGACGTGATCGATGGGCAGGTGAGCGGCTTCGGTCAGGCCGTGCCGGCGGCCGACATCGAGGTTCGCCTGAGGCGGATTGAGGCGGCGACGCGGCGCGCGCTGGCAGGAGAGGACGCCGGTGAATGGCCGTTCCGGGCACTGGGGCAGGTCGCGGCCGAGACCGGGATGCCCGAGCGTTATCCGCTGGAACTGATCGCCGGCTTCGCGATGGATGCGCGCGACCGGACCTATCGGAGGTTCGAGGACACGCTCGAATATTGCTACCATGTCGCGGGGGTGGTCGGCGTGATGATGGCGATCGTCATGGGCGTGCGGCCCGACGATCGCGCGACGCTCGACCGGGCCTCCGACCTCGGCATCGCCTTCCAGCTCAACAATATCGTTCGCGATATCTGCGAGGATGCGCGGATTGGGCGCTGCTACTTGCCCGACGAGTGGCTGGCCGAGGCGGACATCCCGCCGGGCGAGTTCGGCAAGCCGGTCTACCGACAGGCGCTGGCCGGCGTGGCGGCGCGGATCGTTGCCGAAGCCGAGCGCTATGCGGAGTCGGCGCGCTACGGCACGCCGGCACTCGGCTTCCGTTCGGCCTGGGCGGTGCTGGCCGCCGCCGACATATATGGCGGGATCGGGCGGCGCGTGCGCGGACTCGGAGCGCTCGCCTGGCACAAGCGGGCCTCGACCTCGAAGGGCGAGAAGCTGCTGGCGGTGGCGCGGGCGCTGCCGCTGGCGATGCGGCGGCGCCGTTGGGCTATGGCGCCGGCGCGGAACGGTCTCTGGACGGCGCCCTGAGGCGCGCGGCCTCGCTGGCGGCGAGCTGGGCCTTCAGCCTGCGAACGGGCGGCGCATAGAGGAAGCCGAACGAGACGGTGCCTTCCCTAGTCTCGACGGCGTGGTGCAGCCGATGGGCCTGCACGATGCGGCGCATATAGTCGCTCTTCGGACGCCAGCCGTGCTTCACGCGGCGGTGGACGATGACGTCATGGAAGCCGAAGTAGATCGCGCCGTAGACCGCAATGCCGGTGCCGATCCAGGCGAAGGCCGGCGAGAAGCCGAGCTGCGTGCCCATGAAGATCAGCAGCACCGATGGGATAGCGAAGACGACGGCGAACCAGTCGTTGCGCTCGAACCAGCCGGTGCGCGGGCGATGGTGGGATTCGTGCAATACCCAGAGCGGCCCGTGCATGATCCAGCGATGCATCGCGTAGGCGAAGCCTTCCATGAAGGCGACGGTCGCGAGCAGGATCAGGAGGCCGATACCGAGGCTCATGGCCGCGCATATAGCGCGGCCGGCCCCGTGTTGCACCTCCCGTGCTTCCATTCGAGGTGCAGGGGCGTTAGCGCAGGGCCATGTCGATGAGGCAGCAGACGGCTATGAGCCTCGCGCTGGCGGCGGCGATCATCGCCGGCTGGGCGACGCTGCATGTGGTCGGCATCTTCGCCTACGAGTTGCCGGGCTCGCTCGGGCTGGTAGCCGGGGTGATCCTCATCCAGACATGGCTGTCGGCGGGCCTGTTCATCGTCGCGCACGACTGCATGCACGGCAGCCTTGCGCCAGGACGGCCGCGGCTCAACCGCGCGATCGGGACGCTGTGCGCGGCGATCTATGCCTGCTTCTCATACAAGCGGTTGGAGACGAACCACTTCCGGCATCACCGCTTCGCCGGGACGAGCGACGATCCCGACTTCGACGCACGCAATCCGCGTGGCTTCCTGCGCTGGTATCTCGGTTTCTTCGGCGGCTACTACACGCATGCGCAGCTGGCGCGGATCACGGTCGTGGCGCTGGTCTACATGGCGCTCGGCGCGAAGCTGGTGAACATCGCCATATTCTGGGCGGTGCCGGCGCTGCTGTCGTCGGTGCAGCTGTTCCTGTTCGGTACCTGGCTGCCGCACCGCCATGGCGACGATGTCTTCGCCGACCGGCATAACGCGCGCAGCACGCGGCTGGGATGGCTGGGATCGCTCGTCACCTGCTTCCACTTCGGCGGGTTCCACCATGAGCACCATCTGCACCCGTCGATGCCGTGGTGGGCGCTGCCTCAGGCGAGGAAGCGGGTGGCGTAGCCGGCGAAGCGTTCGCGCACCTCGTCGGCGTCGAGGCCGAAATCGACGAGATCGTATTGGTGCGCGGCGAAGGGGTGCTCGCGGGCGGCGCGGTCGAGATAGACCTTCATCGGGGCGAGCGCCGGGCCGATGTCCATGTCGAGGAAACCGTAGACGCGGTGGATGACGCCAAGCCAGTCGCGGTTCATCTCGTCGAAGGTAACGTCGAGTTGGCGTGACGCGGGGAAGGTCTCGCGTACCGCAAGGGTTGTGCGGACGCGGTGTTCGGTCTTGTGAAGCCATTCGCGGCCGATCCAGTGCGGATCGACCTCGTCGCTCTGGACGACCATCTGATGCCAGACGAGCGAGCAGGCGGAGCCGACGACGCTGGACGGGTCGCGGTGGATGAAGATCAGGCGTGCATCGGGGAACACGCGGACTAGCGCCGCCAAGTCCTGCATGTGCTGCGGCGTCTTCAAGACCCAGGGCTTGGCGGGGTCGTCGCCGCGGAACCAGCCGGTGAGGCGTAGCAGATCGGCCATGTGCGCGTAGGCGGGCGCGGCATCAATGGCTTCGCAGAAGCGGGCGTAGCTCGGCACGCGGCGCTGCGCCTCGATCTGCGCGCCCCAGGCGCTGTTCTCGAGCAGGCCGAGTTCCTCGTCGGGTTCGAGCGCGCCGGTCGGGTGGACGGCGGCATTGGCGGGGTTGATCCAGTTGAGCGCCTTCCAGCCGCGCGCCGTGTAGGCGATCCGCGGATCGCGCTTCCGGCAGAAGCTCGATGGCCACGGGGCCGGGCACAGGGCTTCGTAAAGGCGGAGATGCGCGAAACGGTCGTCGCTGGCGAGCAGGCGGTGGAGGCGGGTGGTGCCCGATCGCATCGGGCCGACGATCATGACCGGCGCGGTGAGAGAGCGGGTGCGGATTTCGGGATGCGCCGCGAATAGCGCCTGCGCCCACAGCCGCTCCTTGAGCAGCTTGAGCAGCGAGCCGTGCGCGATCAGGCGGCCCATCGCGTTGAGGTTCGCCTCCTCGCGCAGGGCGGGGAGGAGTACGCGCAGCGGTTGCCGGAACCAGGCGTCGCCGAAGTCGGTGAGGCCGGTGGCGCGGATCGACTGTGCGTCGAGCGTTTCCTCGCGCAGATCGGGCGGCGGCAGGATGCGGCGGTCCCATAGCTTCGGCAGCATCGCGTTGGCGTGGCGCACGAGGCGCGGCCGGTAGGTGGTGGCGGGCGGGAGCGGCATCCGGTGCCGTCATAGCGCGGCCGGGGCCGTGCGTCAGCGGCGGTTCAGGCATGGTCTGCCACCGGTGCACCGTTGGTGCGTTCGAACGCCCGAGGAGATGGATATGAATCGATTGTGGATGATCCCGGTCGCGGCGACGCTGGCGCTGTCGGCCTGCGCTTCGCCCGAGGTGCGGATCGCGCAGAAGCTGATGGATTACGGCTTCGATCGCTCGACCGCCTATTGCATCGGCAACGAACTGGAGGACCGGCTGTCGAACCGGCAGCTCAAGAC
>JAEZQR010000190.1 GCA_023413015.1 Pseudomonadota bacterium | reverse complement strand
CGCCGATGTCGCTCAGATAATGGTTGCAGCTCGGGATCTGCGCGCCGGCGATGGCGGTCGCAGCGGCATAGGCCGGTAGCCGGGCCTGCGGATATTCGCGCGCCAGCGCCCGTGAGACCGCGACGGCGCCGGCGGTGTGGCCGGAGGGAAAGCTGTTCCACTTGCCCTCGTAAGGGCCGCCGGCCTTCATCTCGTAGCGGCCTTCCTCCAGCATCATGTCGGGGCGCGTGCGCGAGACGCTGCGCTTGATGACGTCCTTGATCGCGGTGGCGACCAGCTCGGCGGCCAGCATCCGCACGCCGGCGCGGGTCAGCCGTGCGTCGCGGCGCCACAGGCCGGCGCCGAGCACCAGCGCGGACAGGAGCAGAAGCGGCGGCTGGTCGCCGACTTCCGCGAGCTTGTCCGTCGCCTTGACCGGTGCGGTGTGACGCACCTCGGACGCGGCTTGGGCAACCGCGACGTCGGCCTTTTCGATCGGGCTGGCGTCGGGGGCGGGATCGGGGACTTTCCGGGACATGGCCGCTCAAACGAGCGGCCTTGCCGTTAGTTCGCGCTGCCTTCTTCCGCCTTCAGCTTTTTCGCGTGGCTGCCGATGTAGGCCCGCACCGCCTCGGCCTGGGCGGGCGTGATCCACTTGGCGAAGCTCACCATGCCGCGATCCTGAAGCTGCCCGCCGATGACGATGCCGTTCCACACGTCCTTGTCGGACAGCGCGCCCGAGCGGCGCAGGTCGGGCAGCACGCCGGACGAGATGCCGGCCGGACCGTGGCAGACGCTGCAGTTGTGCTCGTACACGTCCTGGCCGAGCGCCACGGTCTGCGCCGGGAAGGTCTCGGCCGGCGGATTGGCGGGCGGGTTCGGGATCGGATCGGCGGGCGGCAGCTTGGCTGTGCCGCCCAGCTTGAACACCAGCACACGGCCGTTCGGCATCGGGTGCGGGTTGTCGACATAGGCCGACGACAGCGGATAGGCGCCGCCATAGCCGGCCATCACGGCGACATATTGCTCGTTGCCGACGCTGTAGCTTACCGGCCCCGCGATGACGCCGGTCTGCGCGTCGAAGCTCCACAACTTCCGGCCGTTATCGGCGCGGAAGGCCTGGAACTGGCCCTTGGCGTTACCCTGGAAGACGAGATTGCCGGCGGTCGCGAGCGTACCGCCGTTCCACGGGCCGTCATACTGCGCGCGCCAGACCTCCTTCTGCGCGACCGGATCCCAGGCGACGAGCTGGCCCTTGAGCATCGCGCGGATCGCCTTGAAGGTCGCCTTGTCCTCGGGCGGCATGTTCTTGATCGAGTCGACCGCGATGTTCCACGCGCCCTGGCGGTGATGGTAGCCCTTCTGGTCGACGTAGAGGAAGGGCACCTCCTGCGCCGGCAGGTAGACCAGGCTGGTCTTCGGGCTGAACGACATCGGGTGCCAGTTATGCGCGCCGAGCGCCGACGGCGCGACCATCGCCTCGCCTGACTGGAAGCGGGCGTCGGGCGTCTCGATCGGGCGGCCCGTCTTCATGTCGACGCCGGTGGCCCAGGTGAGCGGCACGAAGTTCTTGGCGGAGATCAGCTTACCGGTCGTGCGGTCGATGACGTAGAAGAAGCCGTTCTTCGGCGCCTGCATCAGCACCTTGCGTGGGCTTCCGCCGATGTTGAGATCGGCGAGGATGATCGGCTGCGTCTGCGTGAAGTCCCAGGTCTCGCCGGGCGTGCCCTGATAGTGCCACTTGTAGGCGCCGGTGTCGGGATCGAGCGCGACGACCGAGGACAGGAACAGATTGTCGCCCTTGCCCTCCGACCGGACCTTGCGGTTCCAGGGCGAGCCGTTGCCGACGCCGATATAGAGCTGGTCGAGCTCGGGATCGTAGACGATGGCATCCCAGACCGTGCCGCCGCCGCCGGCCTTCCACCATTGGCCGAACCAGGTGGAAGCCGCCTGCTTCATGATCGGATCGGAGGCGGCGTTGTCGGGCCCTTTCGAAGGGTCGCCGGGGATCGTGTAGAAACGCCAATCGAGCTTGCCGGTCTGCGCATCATAGGCCGAGACGTAGCCGCGCACGCCATATTCGGCGCCGCCGTTGCCGATGAAGACCTTGCCCTTGGCAACGCGCGGCGCTCCCGTGATCGTGTAGGGTTGCGATTGGTCGACGGTGACGACCGACCAGACCGGCTTTCCAGTCTTAGCGTTGAGTGCGATCAGGCGCCCGTCGAGCGTGCCGAAATAGACCTTGCCATCGTAGACCGCGACGCCGCGGTTGACGACGTCGCAGCAGGCGGAGAAGCCGCGCTGGCCCGGCACCTTGGGATCGTAGCTCCACAGCAGCTTGCCGGTCGCGGCATCGAGCGCGAAGACCTTCGACCAGGCCGAGGTCGTGTACATCACGCCGTCGACGACGAGCGGCGTCGCCTCTTGTCCGCGGTTGGTGTCGAGGTCGTAGTACCAGGCGAGCTGAAGCTTGCCGACGTTGCCGTCGTTGACCTGGGTGAGCGGGCTGAACCGCTGCTCGAGATAGGTGCCGCCGTGCGTCAGCCAGTTCTGCGGCTCGGCGGAAGCCTTGACGAGCCGGTCGAAGGTGACGCCAGCCTTCGGCTCGGCCGTTTCGTTCGTTGCGCTGCCGCAGGACGCTACCACGGCCGTCGCCAGCGCGATCACGCTTACACGGAAAAGAGATCCCCTCATCGCCTCACCTCCCCAGGTGCTTTCGGCGGAGCTTAGCGCGGGCACCTGCACCCGCAAGCCGCTCAAAGCTGAGGGGTAGTGGCGTAGAGCGCGATGTTGACGAGTGTGACGAGCCCGGCGGCGATCATCAGCCAGCCGCGCTTACGGTCGTCGCTGCGGCGGACCAGAATGTTGATGCCGGCCCCGACCAGCAGCATCGAGACCAGCACGCCGATCGCGAGCATCGTGGAGACGAAGTCGTTCATGCCAGCGCCTGCGCGATCGCCTTGCGCCAGCCCGCGCGCCGCTCGGCACGGGGCGCGGCATCGAGCGCGGGCGTGAAGATACGGTCGGGCTGCCACATGGTACGTGTCTCCTCAAGCGATGGCACCAGCCCGGCCCCGACGGCAGCGAGCATCGCGGCGCCCAAGGCGGTGGTCTCGATCACGCGCGGGCGCTCCACCTGAATATCGAGCATGTCGGCGAGGTCCTGGCACAGCCAGTCGTTCGCCACCATGCCGCCATCGACGCGCAGGCACGACGGCGCGACTCCGTCGGCCGCGAACGCGTCGAACAGATCGGCGGTCTGATAGCTCATCGCCTCGAGGCAGGCACGGACGATGTGTGCGCGCGTCGTGCCGCCGGTGAGTCCGGTGAGCGTGCCGCGCGCGTCCGCGCGCCAGTAGGGCGCGCCCATCCCGACGAACGCCGGCACGAAGCGGACGCCGCCGCTGTCGGGCACCGACCGGGCGAGCGCCTCGGTCTCGGCCGCGCTGTCGATGATCCTGAGGCCATCACGTAGCCACTGCACGGCGCTTCCTGACGTGAAGATGCTGCCTTCGAGCGCATAAGCCGCCTGCCCGTTCAAACGCCATGCGACCGTCGAGAGCAGGCGGTGGTGCGAAGTCGGCGGCTGCTTGCCGGCGTGGGCGAGGACGAAGGTGCCGGTGCCGTAGGTCGCCTTCACGAGGCCGGGCGCGAGGCATCCCTGCCCGATCGCCGCTGCCTGCTGATCCCCGGCGCAGCCGGTGATCGGGATCGTGCGGCCGAGCAACTCGGTCTCGCCGAGCGGGCCGGCGCAATCGACGATCGCCGGCAGCGCGGCGCGCGGCACGCCGAGCCGCGCGAGCATATCGTCGTCCCATGCGCAGGTCGCAAGGTCCATCAGTAGCGTTCGCGCGGCGTTGGTCGCATCGGTCACGTGGACGCGGCCGCCGGTCAGACGGAACAGCAGGTAGCTGTCGACGGTGCCGAGCGTGAGCGAGCCGTCGCGCGCGGCGTCCGCGACCGCTGGCCAGTTCGCCAGCGCCCAGGCGATCTTGGTGCCCGAGAAGTAGGGATCGAGCAGCAGGCCAGTGCGGCGCTGCACATCCGCCTCCAGCCCCTCCCCGCGCAGCCGCTCGCACAGGTCGGCGGTGCGACGGTCCTGCCAGACGATCGCGGGTGCCAGCGGCTCGCCGGTCGCGCGGTCCCAGAACACGACCGTCTCGCGCTGGTTGGTGAGCCCGATCGCCGCGATGCGGTCGATGCCGACGCGCGAAGCGACTGCCTTGAGGCAGGCGTTGGTGCGTTCCCAAATCTCCGCCGCATCATGCTCGACCCAGCCGGGATGCGGGTAATGCTGGGTAAGCGGCGCGCCCTCGCTGTCGACGATGTTGCCTTGAAGATCAAAGGCGACAACGCGCGTCGAGGTGGTGCCTTCGTCGATCGCAAGGATCAGGGGTGTGGCGGTCATGCCGCTTTTCTAACGACCGGGCATCCTCTAGGCAAAGGCCGTGCATTCGCGTGAGCCTTTCGACATCCTGATCATCGGCGGCGGCGTCAACGGCGCGGGCATCGCGCGCGACGCGGCCGGGCGCGGGCTGACGGTCGCGCTGATCGAGGCGGGCGACCTTGGCGGCGGCACCTCGTCGGCTTCGACCAAGCTAATCCACGGCGGCTTGCGCTACCTCGAATTCCACGAGTTCCGGCTGGTGGCGAAGGCACTCGCCGAGCGCGAGGTGATCCTCGATGCCGCCCCGCACATCACCTGGCCGCAGCCCTTCGTGCTGCCGCAGGTACCCGAGCTGCGACCGGCATGGATGATCCGCGCGGGGCTCTATCTCTACGATCATCTGGCCAAGCGGCGGCAGGTCCCGGGTTCGGCGTCGATCGACCTGCGACAGGACGCAGCGGGCCGCTCGCTCGACCGCTCGTTCGGCCGTGCCTTCCGCTACTGGGACGGCTGGGTCGACGACGCACGGCTGGTGGTGCTCAACGCGGTCGATGCGCAGGCGCGCGGTGCGCTGGTGCGCACCCGCACGCGCGTGACGAGCGCACACCGGAGCGAGGATGGCTGGACCGTGACGCTCGACAGCGGCGAGACGCTGCTGGCGCGCGCGGTCGTCAACGCCGCCGGCCCCTGGGCGGAGATCGTGGGGCGCGAGGTGCTGGGCCTGGACGATGCGCCCCGGCTGCGGCTCGTGCAAGGCGCGCATATCGTGACGCGGCGCGTCAACCGCAGCCCCGACGCCTACATGCTGCAGCAGCCCGACGGGCGCATCGTGTTCGTCATTCCCTATGAGCGGCACTTCTCGCTGATCGGCACCACCGAGACGCCGGTCGAGCGCCCGGACCATCCGACGATCACCGAGGCGGAAGAGGCCTACCTTCTTGCTGCGGCGAACCGCTACCTTGCGCGTCCGATCGGGCCGGAAGACATCGTCCACCGCTTCGCCGGCATCCGGCCGCTGGTGCTGGAGGAAGGCAAAGACGCGCGCGAGACCACGCGCGACTGGAAGCTGGTCGAGCATGCCGACGGCGCGCTGACCGTCGTCGGCGGCAAGATCACCACCTACCGCCGACTCGCCGAGGCGGTGCTGAAG
>JAEZQR010000168.1 GCA_023413015.1 Pseudomonadota bacterium | reverse complement strand
GGGCGCAGGTGGCGCGCGCGGTGCGGGCGGCGCTGGAACGGGCGGGGGATTGATGGGCTGGTGGTTGGCGGGCGAGGGCGATGAGGCTCGGGTCGAGCGGTCGTGGGTGAAGCGGTTCGATCCGCGGTTCTGGACGGTCAATTTCCCGCGACCGATGATGGCGGCGGTGACAACCACGGCGGCGGATGCGCTGCGGGTCGATCTGAGCTTCTACCGGGGCGAGGATCTGGCCGGGTTGATCTGGGAGAGCGCCGACCGGTTCGATCATGTGCTGCTGCGCTACGAGACGAGCAAGGATTATCGCAGCTGCAAGCTGCGGTTCCGTTGGCGATCGGTGGGCGGGCTGCTGCCGCTCGATGCCGCCAATGGTCCGACGCTGACGATCGAGGGACGCGATGCGGAAGGGGCCGCGCGCACCTGGTACGTGCGGCTGTGGAACTATGCGGACGGAATGCCGGCCGATGCGGTCGTGAGCCTCGACTTCGCCGATCTGCGCGAGGGGTTCGAACCGGGCGGAGCGCCGGTGTTCGCGGGCGATATCGACCGGCTGTTCGTGTCGCTGGCGCCGGTGGGGTACGGGAGCGCAGGCGCGTTGCCCGAGCGGGTCGAGGCGACGCTGTTCGTCGAGGATATCGTCTGCGACGGTGGCGGATCGACGCTGGCGATCGGCGATCCGATGGTGCCGCCACACGAGCTGCGCATCGCGAGCGGCTATGACGACAGCTATCACCTGACGCCGGCGCGGCTGCTGCGCAATGCGCTGCAGCTCGGGTATCGGGGCTGGATCGACCATTATGTCGGGATGAGCCACTGGTTCGAGCTGGCCCCTTCGACAAGCTCAGGACAGGATGGGACGGGCGCGCGGTTCGAGGTAACCGAGGGGCTGAACGCCCCATGCCGCCGGTGGCATGGGGACTTCGCGCGGCGTGCGGGCGAGCTGGGATACCGGCTGATCCTGTCGTTGAGCTATGAGCTGTTCGACGCGCATGCGCCCGAGAGCTGGAAGCAGCGCGATGCGGAGGGCCGGCCGGCGCTGACGGGCTGGGAGCCGCCGTCGACGCTGCTGTCCCCGGCGAATGCAGAGGCGATGGCGTATCTGCGCGAGGCGGCGCTGGCATTCTGCGGGATTGCCCGTGATGCCGGGGCGGAGGTGCATTTCCAGATCGGCGAGCCCTGGTGGTGGACGGGGTTCGGCGGCGAGCGGCCAGCCTGCTTCTACGACGGTGCGGCGACCGCGCTCTACGCGTCAGAGACGGGGCGGTCGGTGCCGGTGCCGATGACCGACGCGCGGGATGCGCCGACGCCTGATCAGCAGCTGCATCTCGACTGGCTGGGCGAGGTGCTGGGGCGATCGACGCTTTCCTTACGCGATGCCGTGAAAGCGGCGTTCCCGGAGGCGAAGCTCTATCTGCTGTTCTATGCGCCGCAGGTGATCGAGGCTGACGCCGTGCATCTGACGCGGGTGAACATGCCGCCGGCCTGGGCGTGGCCGGCGTTCGATGTGCTGCAGCTCGAGGATTACGACTTCGTCATCGCGGGCGATGAGGGCGCATCGCGGCGCGCGACGGAGGCGGTAACCGCGACGCTCGGTTACCCGCCGGCGCGGCAGCATTATTTCGCAGGGTTCGTGCTGAAGCCAGAGGACGCGCAGCTGTGGCGACCGATTGCGGAGGCCGCAGTGCGGGGGCGTGAGCTCGGCGTGGCCGCGACGTTCGTGTGGGCGCTGCCGCAGGTGCTGCGCGATGGGTTCACTTGGTTCGACCAGCAGACGGAGGGGGCGGTGGAGGCATTTCACGACGTACGGTTTCCGGTGGAGATCGGGCTGGGGGCCTGCGTGGCACCAACGTTCGCGACCGACGTGTTCGCCGCGGCAAGCGGGTTCGAGCAGCGCAACAGCCGCTGGGCGGATGCGCGGCTGAGCTTTGATGCCGGGCTCGGTGTGCGCTCGGAGGCGGAGTTGGGCGAGGTGATCGCCTTCTTCCGGGCGCGGCGGGGGCAGGCGGCCGGGTTCCGCTTTCGCGACCCGAGCGACTTCAGCTCGAATGGGATGGACGGCGTGGTGAGCGCCAGGGACGTGGCGCTCGGCATCGGGGATGGGGCGCGGACGCGCTTCGAGTTGGTGAAGCGCTATGGCGAGGGCACGAATGCGCAGGTGCGGCGGATCACGCGACCCGAGGCGGGCAGCGTGCGGGTGGCGATCGATGGCGTCGAGGCGGCTTCCGGATGGGCCTTGGCGGCGGGCGGGGTGATCGAGTTCGACATGGCGCCGGGTGCAGGCGCCGTGGTGACGGCGGGGTTCCGTTTCGACGTGCCGGTGCGCTTCGCGGAGGATCGGATCGAGGTGTCGCTGACCGCCTTCCGCGCGGGCGAGGTGCCGAGCATTCCGCTCGTCGAGGTGCGGGAGGTCTGACGATGCGGCAGATCACGGAGGCGCTCGCGGCACGGCTGGGGCGCGAGGCGACGACGCTTGCCCTATGCTGGCGGATCGTACGGCGCGACGGGGTGGCGCTGGGATTCACCGCGCACGACCGGGAACTGTTCGTCGAAGGCATGGCGTACCGGCCGGCACCGGGGGCGGTGCCGTCGGCGATCGAGCTTTCGGATGGGCTCGACGCCGATACGATGGAGGTGGCGGGGGCGCTGTCGGGCGACGGGGTCGCGGAGGTCGATCTGCGCGCTGGGCGGTTCGACGGCGCGCTCGTCGAGACGTTCCTGATCGATTGGGAGCGGCCCGATGCCGGCCGGCTGGTGCTGACGCGCGGGACGCTGGGCACAGTCGAGCGGCGCGACGGAGCGTTCACCGCCGAGTTGCGAGGGGCGACGGCGGCACTGGCAGCGTCGCCGGTCGAGCTGGTGTCGCCGGAATGCCGGGCAGAGCTGGGCGATAGGCGCTGCCGGGTGGATCTCGCGCGGTTCACGGTGGTGGCGACCGCCAATCAGGTGACGGATGCAGCGCGGTTCGAGGTCATGAGCCCGAGCGAGCCGGAGGGTTGGTTCGCCTATGGGCGGGCGCGGTTCCTTGATGGCCCGGCGGCTGGATTGTCGGCGGAGATCGTGGCGTCTTCCGGCGCATCGGAAGCGACGCTGACGATCGAGCTGCGCGAGCCGCTGGCGGTGGCGCCCGGCGTCGGCGACCGCGTGGAACTGCGCGCCGGATGCGACAAGCGCTTCTCGACGTGCCGGGCAAAGTTCGGGAATGCGCTCAACTTCCGGGGCGAGCCGCATGTGCCGGGGACGGACGCGCTGTTGCGCTATCCGGGGGTGTGAAGGTGCACCCGAGGGCCGAACTAATCGTGGCCGGGGCGCGGGCGTGCGTCGGCACGCAGTTCCGGGTGCAGGGGCGATTGCCAAGCGTAGGGCTGGACTGCGTGGGGGTGGTGGTCTGCGCCGCCGCAGCAGCCGGGATCAGGCTGGCCGACATGGCCGACTATTCGCTGCGCGGCGAGCAGGCTCGCCGCTTGGCGGCGGCGCTTGCGGGATGGCGGCGGGTCGAGCGGGGCACGGCCGGCGATGTGCTGGTGGTCGCGCCGGCCGTCGGGGCCCGGCACGTTGGCGTCATGACGGCTGGCGGGCTGGTCCATGCCCATGCCGGGCTACGGCGCGTGGTCGAGGGGCCGGTCGATCCGGACTGGCGGGTGATCGGCCTGTGGCGGCTGCCAGAGGAGTGAGCTGATGGCGACGCTGGTGCTTTCGACGGTGGGTGGCATCGTCGGCGGGCCGATCGGTCAGATGGTTGGGGCGCAGATCGGCCTGATGGTCGATCGGCGGCTGCTGAGCCCGAAGCGGCAGGGACCGCGGCTGGCGGACCTGACGGTGCAGTCGTCGGCCTATGGTGAGCCGCTGGCGCGCGTGTACGGTACGATGCGCGTGGCGGGCGCGGTCATCTGGTCGACGGGGCTGAAGGAGAGCGCGCGGACGAGCGGCGGCGGCAAGCGCTCGGGCGGGCGAACGACGACCTACAGCTACTCGGCGTCGTTCGCGGTGGCGATTTCGGCGCGGCCGATCCGGGGCGTCAGGCGGATATGGGCAGACGGGAAGCTGCTGCGGGGATCGAGCAGCGAGTGGCTGATGCCGGCGACGATGCGGCTGCATAAAGGCGGCGAGGATCAGGTGCCCGACCCGTTGATTGCGAGCGCGGAAGGGGCGGCGGGCACGCCGGCCTATCGCGGGCTGGCCTATGCGGTGTTCGAGGACCTGCCGCTGGCCGACTTCGCCAACCGGGTGCCGAACCTGACCTTCGAGGTGGAAGCCGATGCCGGCGGGGTGGCGATCGGCGCCTTGGCCGAGGATGTCTGCCGCGCGGTCGACGTTGAGGTGGATGCTGCGGCCGTGGATGGGCGGGTGGCGGGGTTCGGTGTCGGACGAGCAGCGAGCGCGCGGGCGATATTGGAGACGTTGGAGGGGCTGGCGCCGCTTTCCGTTACCGGCGTTCCGTCAGTTCAGGCAGGTGCCGGGCAAGCCGATATCAGGATCGCCAGCGGGAGCGGGCCGGTGATCCCCTTGCCCACGCATGACCTCGGCAGCGAGGGCGTGGCGGTGCGGTCCGAGCGACGCGGCGGTGCAGAAGGGCTGCCGGCCGAGGCGATGGTGAGCTTCCTCGATCCGGCGCGCGACTATCAGGTGGGGCTGCAGCGGGCGCGCCGGACCGGCGGTTCGGCTTTGGGCGAGACGATCGACCTGCCAGCGGCGATGTCGGCCGCCGAGGCGAAGGGGCTGGCGGAACGGCGGCTCGATACGACGTGGTCCAGGCGAACGACCGGGGAAGTGCGGCTGCCCTGGCGGTATCTGCGGGTCGGGCCCGGCGACGTGGTGGCGACGCCCGACGGGGCTGCATGGCGGGTAGCGCGGCAGACGATCGAAGGCATGGCAGTGACGCTCGGGCTTGAGCGGATCGCCCGGCCGGCGCGCGAGGCGCTGCCGCCGAGTGACAGCGGACGGGCTGTCGTGGACGCGGATGCGCCGCACGGCGACACCGTGCTCGCCGCGCTCGACCTGCCGCCCCTGTTCGGCGAGCTGCCGACGCAGCCGCGGCTGTGGCTGGCGGCGGCGGGACCGGAAGCCGGCTGGCGGAGGGCGGAACTGCTGGCGAGCCTCGACGGTGGCGTGAGTTATGAAACCGTCGGCATCGCCGGGGCCGGGGCGGTAATGGGCCTGACGGTCGGGGTGCTGCCGGCGGGACCCTGCGAGCGGTGGGACCGGACCAGCTCGGTCGAGGTGGAGCTGCTTTCGGACGCGATGTGGCTCGAGAGCCGGACGGCAGCATCGGTCCTGGCTGGCGCGAACCTTGCGGCGATCGGGGCGGAGGTGGTGCAGTTCACCACGGCCACGGCCGTTGGCGAGCGCCGGTTCCGGCTGAGCGGTTTCCTGCGCGGGCGGCGAGGAAGCGAGGTGGCGGCCGGCGAGCATGGGCCGGGCGAACGATTCGTGCTGCTCGATCCCGCGACGCTAGTGCCGTTCGACGTACCGGCGGGAACGATCGGCGGCAGGCTGTCGCTGAAGGCACTGAGCCCAGGACAGAGTTTGGGTCAGGTGCCGGCCGTGGAGGTGCCCGTATCGGGGCGACCGTTGCGTCCGCTGTCGCCGGCCCATGTGCGGAGCCGGCGGCTCACGGATGGGGCGATCCGCTTCTCCTGGGTGCGGCGGAGCCGGCAGGGGTTCGACTGGCTCGACGGGGCCGATGCGCCGCTGGCCGAGGAGGGTGAGCGCTACGTGGTGATGGTTCGTGCAAGGGGCGGACCGGAGCGGCGTTTCGAGGTGGCAGCTCCCTGGGTGGTTTACGCGGCAGCGGAGCAGATAGCGGACCTCGGGGCCTTGGCGACCGAGGGCATGGTGCGCATCGCGCAGGCCGGGGCCCTACTGGGGGTGGGTGATGCCGCTTTGCAACAGTGGCGGCTTCGCGTTCCGTAATCTGCGGTTCATCGCTTTCGGCAACGGAACCAACAACAAGGCTCGTTCATTGAGGGCGCGCAACCGGCGGTCTAACGATCGTGCGGCGCCGTGCCCGATGAACGTCTACGACGATCGGAGGGGGCATGGCGGAGGCCACGGAGCGTTATGTATTGCCGCTGCTGCAGTCTGGGCAGTCGCAGAAGGAGATCACGCACAACGAAGCGCTGATAAGATTGGACGCGCTGCTACACTTGGCGGTCGAAAGCCAGGCCGCGATGGCACCGCCGGCATCGCCCGAGCCCGGACAATGCTGGATCGTGGCGGTTCCCGCTAGCGATGCCTGGGCCGGGCAGGAAGGACTGGTTGCCCAATTCCATGCCGGTGGCTGGAACTTCATCGAGCCGGCGGACGGCTGCCTTGCCTGGGTGAAGGACGAAGGCCTGTTCGCTTACCGCTCAGCGGGTGACTGGAGGTCCGATGCCTGGCCGGTGAAGCGGTTGCAGTTGGGCGGCGCGACGATGCTGACGGCACCGCAGCCTGCCATCGCCAATCCCACCGGCGGCGGCATGGTGGACACCGAAGCACGTGACACACTTGTGCAAGTTCTCGAAGCGCTTCGAAGGCAGGGACTGATTGAGAATTAATCGGGATTAGCTATAGTTACTTTCTACCCGAGTGCGTTGTTTCTGCAACAGAACGTCTGAATCGCTGCTTGCACGCATATTTGGGCTAGGTTAGATCGTTTTCCGGATGCCTCGTTAAAGGCACGAACTGAGAAAGGGGAATCAGATGCGGAAATTTGCCGTTGCGATTGCGCTGGCGACGACCGCGCTCGCAGGGCCCGCCTTCGCTCGCGATGGCGCTTGGTATGTCGGCGTCGACGGTGGCGCGATGCTGGTCGAGAACATCAACTATGATGTTACCTCGACGACCGCTGGTCGCACCAGGGATGGCATCACGGTCCGCAGCAAGACGGGCTACGATGTCGCCGGCAATGTCGGCTACGACTTCGGTCTGGTCCGCACCGAGTTCGAGGTCGGCTACAAGCGCGCTGGCGTGGACTCGATGCTGGTCAATCTCCCGGGCGGCCAGGGTATCCCTGGTGGCAACACCGGTGATTTCGGCAATGCTGATGGCAGCACCAGCGCTCTCAGCTTCATGATCAACAGCATGTTCGACATCTCGGGCGAAGACTCGCCGTGGTCGGGCTTCCTCGGCGTCGGCGTCGGCGTTGCGCGGGTGAAGGCCAGCAACTACGCTACGAGCGGATCGGTGGCCGATGCCGTTGACGACAGCGATACCGGTGCTGCCTGGCAGGTCATGGCTGGCGTGCGCCGCGCCATCACGGACAATGTCGAATTCGGCGTCAAGTACCGCTTCTTCAACGCGCCGGACGTCGATCTAATCACGACCGATGGTCGTGACCTCAACGGCCGCTTCCGCAGCCACAGCCTGCTGGCTTCGCTGACGTTCAACTTCGGCCAGCCCGAGGTTGTCGCGCCGCCGCCGCCGCCGGCTGCTCCGGTGGCTCCGCCGCCGCCTCCGCCGCCTCCGCCGCCTCCGCCGCCGGCTCCGGGTCCGTTCATCGTGTTCTTCGACTGGGACAAGTCGGACGTCACGCCTGAGGCGGCCTCGATCCTCGACAACGTCGCGGCGCAATATGCCTCGACGGGTCAGGCGAGCGTCACGCTGGCCGGTCACGCCGACAAGTCGGGTACCGACCAGTACAACCAGGGTCTGTCGGAACGCCGCGCCGCTTCGGTCCGTGACTACCTGGTCGGCAAGGGCGTCCCGGGTGGCGTGATCACGACGCAGGCGTTCGGTGAGAGCCGTCCGCTCGTCGAGACCGCCGACGGCGTCCGCGAGCCGCAGAACCGCCGCGTTGAAATCAACTTCGGTGGTTCGTCGGGCATGTAAGCCCGCCGGCTTCGGCAAACATGGAGAGGGCCGCCCCTTCGGGAGCGGCCCTTTTCTTTTCTGTGGGCCCGCTCGCGGAAGGGCGAGCGCGCACTGACGGCGCTGCAGAAATCTGATCAGCCTGGGTTGGGTTCACCGCCAACCGATTCCGCCATCCCGGCGAAAGCGGGGACCCGGAGCAACCGTGTGCGAGGGTCCCCGCTTTCGCCGGGATGGCGATTCCATTTGAGGCGATATTGCTCCAGCGCCTAGGTGGAGGGCCCCGGGATAGCGGCTGTCGTGAGCCTCTCGGGTCTCAGCGGCACTTCTTCGACAGCACCGGGATCTGGCGACCTTTACGGTCGAGGCAGGGATTGGTGATTGCCGGAACTTCCACCCATCCGAGTTGCGGGATGAGGAGCGGGTTCACCACCGGGATCAGGCTGTTGCGGATTTCGGGCAGACGGACGGCCGCGAGATCGCCGAAGTGGCCGCGGCTCGTCTTGAGCGCTTCCCATTCGACTGCCGAAGCCTTCTCGCAGAAGCCCAGCTGGGCCTCGAGCGTGGAAAAGCTGTTGTAGGTGCGGGTGGTATACTGATCGAATGCCTGGCGCACCGCTTTCGCGTTCGGACCATCCAGTCGCATGAAGTGGCTGTTCAGCGTCTTCTGTGCCGCGCTGAACTCGCTGGCGTGGTAGGGAAGAAGCTGGTTGTAATTCTTGACCGTGCGCAGGAACGGCGAGAACTGGCACTGGAGCGCGGCGACGTTGAGCGCAGCGCGCAGGCTCCAGACCTGATGCGCCCGTTCTTCGGCAGGGGTCATGTCGCGCATGGCCACGGGGGGCATCACCCCTCGCGGCAAAGCCGGCGCGGGGGCAGCCACAGGTGGCGCTGCAGGGGTTGCCGGCTGGGCGTTCTGCTGAGCGAGAAGTGCCGTCGCGGGAAGCAGTGCCGTAGCTATGACGGTAATGGTACGCTCGGCGAAACGCATTGATGGAAAACCCCCGTTAGCGATGCCCGGCAGTCGATCGGGCCCTGATCATCTGCAGCAATGACGCTGCTGCAACTGCTATGATGATAAACCGAGCTTGGAGAGACTGCCAGCGTCGAACGCAGACTATCACGTCCGATGAAGTCAGCGCGCAAGAGGGCGCCGATGTGATCGGTAATGGAGCAAACGACGGTCATCTCCCGCTCTGTCAAGGGCTCCCGGAGGAAGCGCGCTGAGAGTAGGACGAGAGAGATCAATTGTGGCCCGAGCTCTCGCCGGGTCCTTGAACTGGCCGGCAGGGCGGGCCTAGGGGTCAGTACCGAAAGGAGCCACCGAAGCGGCTCCCGTAGATCAGCCGAGGATCCGGCCGAGCTGCATGGCGACCGACATGTCGCCGTCGACCTTCAGCTTGCCCATCATGAATGCCATCTGCGCATTCTGCTTGCCCTGGGCGATGTCCGTGAAGTCCTGCATTGATACGCGCACGGTGCAGTCTGCCGGCAGGTCCTGATTGTCGACCACCGCCGGCTTTGCCGTATCATCGATACGCACGACGCCGTCGCCACCGAAATCGAACTTCACCGACTTGTTGAGGCCGGCGCTCTCGCCGACACGCGCGCGCATCTGCTCGGTGATCTGATCAAGGCTCATCGCAATCTCCCCATATAGAGTTCGGATCATTGATGCCGAAGCAAGCGTGGCTGCGCAAAGCGAAAGTTACGGAGTCGGTCAAAAAGAAGAAGGGCCGCCCCAGAGGAGCGGCCCTTCCGATCCGTCCGAAGACGAGTCGACTTACTGACCGGTGGTCTCGGTCGTGGTCGTCTCGGTCGTCGTGGTCGTGGTGGCAGCGTCGGTCGCCGGAGCCGCAGTGGCATCGGTCGTGCCGGTCGCCGCAGCGTCGGTCGCGGTCGCGTCAGCGCCCGCAGCCGCGTCCATCGACGTGGTGTCGGTGGCGGTGGCGTCGGTCGCCGTGGCGTCGGTCGCCTCGGTAGCCGTCGCGTCGGTCGCAGCGGCGTCGGTCGTCTCGCCCGAGTTGCCGCAAGCAACGACGAGCAGCGCAGCGCCAGCAACCAGCGACGCCGACTTCAGCTTCGTGAGAAGATCACCCATTTCCTGACTCCTTAATCTCAGTTGGATTTGGTTAGCCCTTGGTTCCCAAACCGGGCCGGACATTAGCCGCTAATCGCATCCCCCTCAAGCGCGATTACATAGGGCTTCGGAACACCGGGCAACCCAACTCTTACGGCGTCTTGCACACCAGAAGATTAACGCAGGGCCCGGCAGACAACGCGACCGCTACAACATACTGAAACAAACCAGATATACCCTGTACCTTACCGCCCGGGAACGGTTTCGCAAGCGTCACGTAAGAGGCGGTTGAATTACCTGCGCGCGCCTAGCAAAACAGCCAAGCACCGGCACCGGAACCACAAAACATTGATCGTGAGAAACGCTGGGAATCGCGTTTGGCGTTTCCCGGCCGAAGCGAATCGCGCAAGAAACGATGGATGTACACCCAAGTAACGTGGCTGATGTCGCGCGCTGCGGGCGCCGATCATGAGTAAGGCGGTGCTGCTGCGCCGATAGCCGCTACCCGGCTGCGCAGACGCGTTTAGCGGGATCCAGCCGGTCGAGGAAGCCGGATAAGGTTTTATGGAGCGCGGCGTCGACGTCGGCGAGTGTGGCATCCAGTCCGAGCGCCGTCAAGCTGGTCACCGGATAGTCGGGCAGGCCGCACGGGACGATGCCGCCGAAGTGCGATAGATCAGGCGCCACGTTCAGCGCGAAGCCGTGATAGCTGATCCAGCGACGGACGCGGACGCCGATCGCGCCGATCTTCGCCTCGCCCGCTGGGGTCTGGGTCCAGACGCCAACCCGGCCCTCGGCCTTGAAGGCAGTGACCCCGAATTTGGCAAGCGCGGCGATCAGCCAGTCCTCCAGTGCATCGACGAAGCAGCGGACGTCGCGTCCACGCCGATTGAGGTCGAGCATGACATAGCCGACGCGCTGGCCCGGACCGTGATAGGTGTAGCGCCCGCCGCGACCGGTCTTGAACACCGGGAAACGGCCGGGATCGACGAGGTCGGTTGCGACCGCGCTGGTGCCGGCGGTGTAGACCGGCGGGTGCTCGACGAGCCAGATCAGCTCGGAGGCTTCGCCGAGGCGGATCGCTTCGACGCGGGCTTCCATGGCTTCGAGCGCGGACCCGTAGTCGGTGAGACCGGGTTCGACGCGCCATTCGGGAGTGGTCATGCCGCGCGAGATAACACCGCGATGGCGATCAGGGGAGGGTACGGACGAACTTTCGCAGATCGGCGAGGAACAGCTCGGGCTCCTCCAAACTGGCGAAGTGGCCGCCTCTCGGCATATCGGTCCAGTGGACGACGTTATAGCCGCGCTCGACCATCGCGCGCGGCGGGAAGGCGAGCAGGTCCTTCGGGAAGGCCGCAACGCCGGTCGGGACCTCGATGCGGCGGTCGGCCGGAATGCCGAATCCGCCCTCGTCGAACATGCCGCGGTAGATCCAGGTCGCGGTATGGAATGAGCGGGTCGTCAGATAGATCATGATGTTGGTGAGCATCTGATCCATCGTGAAGGGATAGCTCGCGACATCGGGGCCGGTACCATCGCTCCAACCGGCGAATTTTTCGGCGAGCCAAGCGGCGACACCCATCGGCGAGTCCATCATCGCATAGGCGAGGCTCTGCGGCTTGGTGCCCTGGAGTTGGAGATAGGCGGTTTCCGTAGCGCGGATCTGCAGCGCCCAGCCAAGCCATTTCTCCTCTTCCGGCGTCATCGGCCGCATGTCGACGGGGCGGAGGCCGAAGCCGTTGAGGTGGATGGCTTCGACATGGGCGCTGTCAAGGCCGATCCAGCCGCCGATCACGCTGCCCCAATCGCCGCCTTGATAGACGAAACGGCCGTAGCCGAGCAGCCCCATGAGCCTGTCGTAGAGTCGGGCGACCGCGCGCGGGCCGATGGGCGACTTCGGCTTGTCGGACCAAGCGTAACCGGGGAGCGAGGGGGCGACGACGTGGAAGGCGGGATGCTCGGGCGATTCGGGCTCGGCCAGTCGATCGATGATGGCATCGAACTCGAGGACCGATCCCGGCCAGCCGTGCGCGATGAGCAGCGGCCGCGCGTCGGCGCGTGAGGAGCGGCGGTGGATGCAATGCAGGCGAAAGCCGGGCTCCACCTCGATGCGGAAGTGCGGGTGGAGGTTGAGGCGGTCGACGGCGGCGGGCCAGTCGAAATCGGTCAGCCAGTGATCGCGCAACGCTTCGAGGTAGGTGCGATTGGCGCCATAGCGCCAGCCGGCATCTTCGGGTTCTTCGAAGAAGCGGAACTCCTCGACGCGATGGCGGACCCAAGCGGCCTCGTCGGCTTCGACAGGTATGGTGAAAGCTTCGACCGACACTTCCGCTCTCCCGTCGTGTTGGCTACGCGGCCACTGCCATTTTCTCGGCGGCAAGGATCATGTCGCTGGCCTTCTCCGCGATCATGATTGTGGGGGCGTTGGTGTTGCCGCTGACCAGCGTCGGCATCACGCTGGCGTCGACGACGCGCAGGCCTTCAACGCCGCGAACCTTGAGCTCGGCGTCGAGCACCGCCTTGGGATCGCTCCCCATCCGGCAGGTGCCGACCGGGTGGTAGATGGTCTCCGCCCAGTCGCGGATCGCGGCGAGCTTGTCCTCGCGCGATTCGATGCCGTCGCCCGGCCAATATTCCTTGCCGCGATAGGCATCGAAGGCCGGCGCACGGGCGATCTTGCGGGTGATGTCGAGGCCGGCGAGCAGCGTCTCCACATCGGCCGGCGCCGAAAGACAGTCAGGGTCGATCAGCGGATGCGCGGCCGGGTCGGGCGACTTCAGCGCCAGATAGCCGCGCGATTCGGGACGGACCTGGCAGACGTGCATCTGGAAGCCGTGCTCGGGGCTCATCTCGCCGCGGCCGTGCGGCTCGACGCGCGCGGCGACGAAGTGGATCTGGATGTCCGGGGCGGCGAGGCCGGGGCGTGTCGAGAAGAAGGCGCCAGCCGGCGTCGGAATGTAGCTGCCTTGGCCGTCCTTGTAGAACAGCCAAGAGAAGAGCGCGCCGAGCTTGCGGTGGAAGGCGGCGTTGCCGTTCAGGGTGATCGGCTGCGTGCACTGCCACTGCAGGATGACGTCGAGGTGGTCCTGCAAGTTCCGGCCGACGTCGGGACTGTCGTGGGCGACATTGATGCCGAATTCGCGCAGATGCTGTGCCGGACCGATGCCGGAGAGCATGAGCAGCTGCGGGCTGTTGACCGCGCCGCCCGACAGGATCACCTCACGCGCTTTCACCTCCTCGGTGCGGCCGCCACGACGCAGGCGTACGCCGGTCGCGCGCTTGCCGTCGAAGGTGACGCGCTCGACAAGCACCTCGGTGCGGACCTCAAGGTTGGGGCGGGTGAGCGCGGGGACGAGATAACCCTTGGCGGCCGACCAGCGGCAGCCGTCCTTGGTCGTCGAATCGTAGATGCCCGCACCTTCCATCTTCGGGCCGTTGAAGTCGCTCGTGATACCGATGCCGGCCTGCTCGGAGGCTTTCAGGAAGGCGTCGATCAGCGGATGAGGCAGGTAGCGCGTCGAGGTGTGGAGCGGGCCGTCTCCGCCGTGAAAGTCGCACGCCCCCCGCTCCGAGGTTTCGGCGCGGCGGAAGTAGGGGAGGATGTCCGACCAGCCCCAGCCGGTGCAGCCGAGCTGCGCCCAATGATCATAATCGCTGGCGTGACCGCGGATATAGACCATGCCGTTGATCGATGAGGAGCCGCCGAGCGCCTTGCCGCGCGGCCAGTAGAGGCGGCGGTTGTTGAGGTGGCGCTGCGGCTCGGTCCAATAGGCCCAGTTGGCCTTGTTGTTCTTCTCCGGCGGCAGGATCTGCGCGATGCCGGCGGGCATGTGGAACATCAGCCCTTTGTCGCTCCCACCCGCTTCGAGCAGCAGCACGCGCTTCGACGGATCGGCCGACAGGCGGTTGGCCAGCACGCAGCCAGCCGATCCGGCGCCGACGATGATATAGTCGTACAGGTCCGCCATCACAGACACTCCCCATCATTCTTTTGCTTGCAGGGAGGTTAGGTCCTGGCGCCAGCAGCGAGCAAGCTATCTAGCGTAGCGGTTTTAGGCCGCAGCCGTTGTCGGCACCGCGAGATTCAGCTCCGCTTCCGTCTTGGCGATCAGGTGGCGATCGTCATGGTCCCATGGGTGGAAGCCGGGCCGGAAATAGCTGAGCCACATCGGGAAGACGCGGCGGAGCACCCCGGGGCGGCCGAGCAGGTACCAGGCGACGCGCGCCCAGGCGCGCGGGCCGGTGATGCCGTCCTGCGCGAGCAGCGCAAGCGTGTCGCGGGTGCGGCCTCGCACGAAATTCTTGCTGACGCGCCAGAAGACGAGGCTGCGGATCGCCCAGCGCCGCATCGGCTTCAGACCCTGCGTGACGTGCATGTAGGTGTCGAAGGCGACCGCCTTGTGCTCGATCTCCTCGATCGCGTGCCACGTCCACATCCGGCGAGCCTCGTCCGAGGCGCCGTCATACAATGATGGATGCTTCAGCATCTGGTGCGCGAAGATCGCGGTGAAATGCTCGAGCGCGACGGTGACGCAGAGCTGCGCCACGGGATGCTGCGCACGCGATTCGGCGAGACGATCGCGAATCCAATCGTCCATCGCCTTGGTCTCGTAGCCGGCATCGACGACCTGCCGGTTGAAGGCGACATGCTCGCGCGTGTGGTGCACCTCCTGCTTCACGAAGGCATCGATCTGCTCGGCGAGCGCGGGCGGCACGGAGTCGCGGAAGCGGCGGACGGTTTCGATGAAGAACGCCTCGCCCTGCGGGAAGGTGACCGAAAGCGCGTTATGCCAGGCGCTCGCGATGGCATCGCCGCCGAGCCACCAGCGATCGCGCCGCTCATTGCGGCCGAAGCGCAGGTTGCGCGGCGTGATGGCGAGATCGGCGGGCGTAGCGAGCGAAGCCATGGCAAGTCGGTCCGATGCGGCTATGTAGGTTGCACGGAGATTATGGCTATTAACATTCATGTCAATAGAGCATTCCGCAACTAAGCGTATCCGACGCACGCCGGAAGCAGCGCGCGAGGCGGCCCTGACCGCTGCGCGCGAGCTGTTGCTTGCCGAGGGGCCGAGTGCGGTGACGTTGAAGGCCGTGGCCGCGCGCATCGGCACCGGCCACGCTAATCTCCTCCATCACTTCGGGTCGGCGACGGAGCTGCAGACGGCGCTGATGCAGAGGATGATTCGCGACACGATCGGACAGGTCGAGGCGGCGGTGGAACGGGTGCGCAGCGGCGAGGCGCCGCCGCGCGAGCTGGTCGACCTCGTGTTCGATGCCTTCGATGCGCAGGGCGTCGGGCGACTGACGGCGTGGCTCGTCTCGACAGGGGAGACCGAGCGGCTGCGCCCGCTGTTCGACGTGCTGCGCGACCTGCTGCGCACGATCGAGGCAGGGGCGGTCCTGCCGGCCGAGGAGGCGCATGGCCGGATCGCTGATATGACGCTGCTGCTGGTGCTCGCGGGCCTTGGCGATTCGCTGATCGGGCCGGTGCTGCACGAGGCGATCGACCGCCGGATCGGTCGTGCCCGCGAGCTGCTGGCCGAGACGCTCGATGGCGCGATGGCAGGCCGCGAATGAAGCATGGCGCGTTCCTGCTGCTGGTCGTGCTCGCTGCCTGTTCGTCTGCCGATCGGCCGGACGATTCGGGGCTTACGCATGCGCAGAAGGTCGAGCTGGTCGAACGCTACTATGCTTGCGCGCGCGCCGGCGATGCCGCCTGCGTGCAGGCGACGCTGCATCCCGATTTCCGGGCGGTCGAGGGCAAGGATTACATTCCGCGGGGGACGCACGCCGTGCAGCTTGCCGGCGCGCTGGAGCGCAACCGGCTCGAGGCGCGCGTCCTGCCGCATGAGGGCCGCGAGGTTTGGGCCGTCGAACTATGGACGAGCCGTCACGGCCAGAACCGCAGCATGGTGCAGAGCTTCCTGTTCCGCGACCGTCTGATCCGCCAGAAGACCGGACTGGAGAGCTGACCCCGGAACCGTGCTGGCGATTGGCCGCACTCGTCAGCCATGACGACGCTGGCTAGGTTAGCAGCGTGACCCGTTACGATCGACGAACCCGGACGCTCGCTGTCGTCCTGTCCTGGGTCGCAGCCCGGATCGTCGCCGGCCGGGCTAAGGTCGTCTAGCTCAAGCCGTCGTCGCGTAACCGCCGTCGACCGGGATCACCGCGCCGCAGGTGAACGCGCTCGCCTTCGACGACAGGTAGAGCGCGATGCCGGCCATGTCCTCGGGATGGCCCCAGCGCTTCATCGGCGTTGCTTGGCGCGCGGCCTCGCCGAACTCCTCGGCAATGCCGGCCGTCATCTTCGACGGGAAGTAGCCCGGCGCGATGCCGTTTACCGCGATGTGCCGTTCGGCGAGGAACTTCGCCATCATGCGGGTGAGATGGTTCACGCCCGCCTTCGAGGCGGCATAGCTGTAGGTCTCGAGGCCTGAGACATGCAGGCCGTCGATCGAGCCGATGTTGATGACACGGGCATAGTCCTCCGGCGTGGCGGCGGCTTCGAGCAGCTTCACGAGGCGCTGCGTCAGGAAGAATACCGACTTCACGTTGAGATCCATGACCTTGTCCCAGCCGGACTCGGGGAACTCGTCGAAGCTCGCACCCCAGCTTGCGCCGGCGTTGTTGACGAGGATGTGAAGCTTGCCCTCGCGCGCCTCGATCTCGCGGGCGAGGCGGTCGACCTCGTCCATGCGGGACAGGTCGGCCGGGATCGAGACGCACTCGCCGTAGCGCGACAGTTCCTCGGCGAGCGCATCGCAGGCATCGGCCTTGCGCGCGGTGATGTAGACCTTCACGCCATTCTCGACATAGCCGCGCGCGATCATCTCGCCGATGCCGCGCGAGCCGCCGGTGACGAGCGCGACCTTGCCGCGGACGGAGAATAGTTCCTCGATCTTCATGGGTTCGCTCCGATAGGTTCGCCCACGGCACGGGCGCGTTCGACCTTGGTGGCTTCGACGGCGGCCATGCGGCGGCTGACGAGCCACAGCAGCAGGAGGGTGATCGGCGCCATCGCGAACAGCGAGAGGATGCCGCCCCGAAGCGATCCCGTCACCAGCGCCATCTTGCCGGCGTAATAGGGCCCAAGCGCAAGGCCGACCATCGTCGTGCCGAGCACGTAGGTCGCGCCGGCGGTGGCGCGCATGCGGGGCAGAACGAAGTCCTGGAGCGTGGCCACGGCCGCGCCGACCCAGGCGGCGCCGAACGTCGCGACGATGGGATTGACGAGGTAGAAGGTCGTCAGATTGTCCGTGGTGTAGATGATCCAGACGAAGGGCGCGGGCAGCACGACCGCGAGCATGTTGACGAACACGCGCCCGCGCGGGTCGCGCAGGCGCCACCAATCCGAGACGACGCCGCCGAGGATGACGCCGATCGCCGATGCGATGGCGGCGGTCCAGCCAAGGATCGTCGCAATCTCGATCTTGGCAGTGGTGCCGGAGATGAAGAAGCCGGGCGCCATAGGCCCGGCGTAGAAGGTGCGCTCGACGTAAGGCGCCGCCCAGAAGCCGATGGCGTAGGTGACGAACGAGATCGAGCCGAAGCCGACGACGGCCATCATCGCAACCGGCGAGCCGTAGATCAGCCGATAGGTGGGCGGATCGCGAAAGCGGACCGACTGCACCCAGGAGAACACCGCATAGATCCCGATCGCGATCGCGACCCACTGCGCCGTGTCGCCCGTCAGCGCGATCATGCCATAAGCGACGGCCGCGACGACGGCGAGCGCCACCAGATTCCATTTGAAGGCGCCGGGAAGGCGGGCCGTCGACAGCAGCGTCAACGGTGGCAGGATCGCCATCAGCTCGCGGCCGAACTCGCGCCAGGCGCCGGGCTTCGCGATCGGCTGATGAAGATCGTCGACCGCGCCGCGCAGCGGTTCGCGCAGGCTCAGCACCCAAAGCGCCAGCAGAAGGCCGGGAAGGCCGACGGCGAGGAAGGCGGCCTGCCAGCCGACGAGACCGAGCGGCCCGCCATCCGGGTAGGCGGCATTCCAGCGGCTCAGCACGAAGCCGCCGATCGGAAGGCTCAAGCCTCCGCCGATGTAGAGGCCGGCCGAGTAGATCGACAGCGCCGTGGCGCGGCGCTGTTGCGGAAAATAGTCCGCGATCAGCGAATAGGCGGCCGGCGACGCGCTCGCCTCGCCGATCCCGACGCCGACGCGAGCGGCGGCCAGCTGGGCGAAGGAGCCCGAGAAGCCCGAGAGCGCCGTCATTGACGACCAGACGGCTAGCCCCAGCGCCATCAGACGCCCGCGGTACCAGCTGTCTGCTAGACGCGCGAGCGGGATGCCGAACAGCGCGTAGAATACCGCGAAGGCCGTCCCGTAGAGGAAGCCGAGCTGCGCATCGTCGAGCTTGAGATCGCGCTTGATATCCTCGGCGAGGATCGAGAGGATCTGCCGGTCGATGAAGTTCATCACATAGACGAGCACGAGCACGCCCAGCGCGTACCATGCATAGGGTCCGACGCGTCCCGCCGGCTTCACTGCCTCCACCGAGCCAATCCTCCCCAATTGTTCGCTGTTTGCCCAAGGGGTAGCAGGGGGGCGCTGGTCGGGAAAGGTGCCCGTGCCCCTATCGGTCCTGTTCGTTTGCCTAGGTAACATCTGCTGCTTGAAGATGTGTTCTGGCATCCGACGGGTAAGATGGTCAGGTCTACCCGAGCGGATAGCGCTCCACGATCGTATAGACGCTGCCGTCGCGCGTGAGCTGGCTTTCGTAGAGGCAGAAGTCGTCGACGACGAAGGGGGAGCTGGCGAGGCCGCCGTAGCGGGCGAGAAAGCCATCGAGGGGCCCCACTTCGCGGCCGAAGCGGGCGAGCGTAATGTGCGGGTGGTAGGAACGCCCTTCCGATGGCAGTCCGGTTCGGGCGATAGCCTGATCGATCTTCTTGTGCAGCCTATGAGCCGCCTCGTGCGGCGCGACGCCGGCCCACAGCGCGTTGACCTGACCGCGACGGTCGAAGGTGCCGACGCCATTCAGTGCCAGCTCGAACGGGGGATGATGCAGGCTTTCGAGTGCGGCAGCGATATCGTTCGCCTGATGACGATCGACTTCGCCGATGAAGCGCAGTGTCAGGTGCAGCTGCGCCTCCGATTGCCAGCGTGCGCCGGCAACGCCCCCCATCAGGTCGAGGAGATGGTCCTTGACCTCGGCCGGCGGATCAATCCCGACGAACAGGCGATGCACTGGTCGCGCCTGCGGCAACGGTCGATGGCTTCGCACTGGGCACGGGCAGCTTCAACAACTCGGCCCGTACGACGGGCAGGATGTTGCGCGCGATCACGTTCACGCCCTTGGCGTTCGGGTGCATGCCGTCGTCAAGCAGCAGTGGCCGGTTGAGCACCACGCCCTTCATGAAGAAGGGGTAGAGCGTCGCGCCATGCTTCTTGGCGAGTACGGGGTAGATGGCGTTGAACTCGTCGAAGTAGCGCACGCCGAGATTCTGCGAGGCGAACATGCCCGCGAGCACGACGGGGATGCCGCGCTTCTTGAACTCGGCGAGCATGGCGTCGAGGTTCGCCTGCGTGATCTTCGGGTCCTGGCCGCGCAGCATGTCGTTGGCGCCAAGCTCAAGGATCGCGAGGTCGGGCTTCTGCTTGAGCCCGGCGAGCACCCAGTTAAGCCGTGCCTTGCCGCCCGAGGTCGTGTCGCCCGAGACGCCGGCATTGTGCACGCGCACCTTCTGTCCCTCGGCGCGCAACAGTGCCTCGAGCTGGGACGGGAAGCTTTCGGCAGGCTTCAGGCGGTAACCGGCGGTGAGCGAGTCGCCGAAGGCAAGGATGAGGCGCTCGTTCGCCAAAGGGGCCGCCTCGGCGACGGGGGACATGAACATCGACGCAACCAATACAACTAGGGTGAGGTGGACAAGGCGCCGCAGCGCCCCATATGGACGTGTAACGATCCGCATCCTCCGGGGACCCCGAATAACCAAATGACCAAGCCAGATATGGTGATCGACGCGCGCGATGTCACCCTCGCGCTGCAAAGCGCCGCCGGCCGCGTGGAGATCCTGCGCGGGGTGAGCCTGGCGGTGGGCGCCGGCGAGAGCGTCGCGATCCTCGGACCCTCGGGCTCGGGCAAGTCGTCGTTGATGGCGGTGCTGTCGGGGCTCGAGCAGGCGACGGGCGGCACGATCCGGGTCGCAGGGCAGGACTTCGTCGGTCTGGGCGAGGACGCGCTGGCGCAGGCACGGCGCGGGCGTATCGGCATCGTCCTCCAGGCCTTCCACCTGATCCCGACGATGACTGCGCTGGAGAATGTCGCCGTGCCGCTTGAGCTGGCGGGTCTCGCCGACGCCTTCGGCAAGGCGCGGGCCGAGCTGGCGGCGGTCGGCCTCGGGCACCGGCTCGATCATTACCCGTCGCAGCTGTCGGGCGGTGAGCAGCAGCGCGTCGCCATCGCACGCGCGACCGCGCCGGGACCGGCGATCCTGTTCGCCGACGAGCCGACCGGCAATCTTGATGCCGCGACCGGCCATTCGATCGTCGAGCTGATGTTCGACCGACAGCGCGAGACGGGCGCGACGCTGGTGCTGATCACGCATGATGTCGAACTTGCCGGCCGCTGCCGGCGCGTGATCGAGATGCGCGACGGCTTGATCGTCAGCGACCGGTCCAACTGATGCCGCTCGCTTTCAGGCTGGCGCTGCGGGAGCTGCGGGGTGGGCTGACCGGGCTGCGGTTGCTCGCGGTGTGCCTGTTCCTCGGCGTTGCGGCGCTGGCCGGCGTTGGCAGCCTGTCGGCCGCGATCATCGAGGGGCTGTCGCTGCGCGGCCAGGAAATCCTCGGCGGCGACGTCTCGGTGCAGATGGCGGCCCGGCCGGCGACAGCGGCCGAACGCGCGGCGATCGAGCGGTTCGGCCGCGTGTCCGAAGGCGTGCGGATGCGCGCGATGGTCGGGCGCTCGGGCAGCGATCAGCGGGTGCTGGGCGAGCTGAAGGCGGTCGACGATCTCTATCCGCTCTATGGCAATTTCCGGCTGGCGAATGGCGTGCCGCTACAACAGGCGCTCGCCGGCCAACATGCGGTGATCGCGCAGGCGCTGGCCGATCAGCTCGGCCTGAAGGTCGGCGACCGGGTGGAGCTGGGCAATGTGACGCTCACCGTCGCCGGTGTCATCGCCAAGGAGCCGGACCGGGCGGGCGAGGGGTTCAGCTTCGGCCCGACAGTGATGATCTCGATGGATACGCTGCCGGCGACCGGGCTGGTGCAGCCGGGCAGCCTGTTCCGCTACCATTACCGCATCCGCATGCCGGAAGGCGCGGACATTGCAGGCGTCAAGCCGGCGCTCGACCGGCAGTTCCCCGATGCCGGCTGGCAGATTCAGGACCGCACCAACGGCGCGCCCGGCGTGCGGCGTTTCGTCGAGCGGTTGGGGCAGTTCCTGACGCTGGTCGGCCTCACCGCGCTGGTGGTGGCAGGCGTCGGCGTCGGCAATGGCGTGGCGAGCTATCTCAATGCCAAGAGCGGGACGATCGCGACGCTCAAGAGCGTTGGTGCCACCTCGCGGCTGATCTTCCAGAGCTATCTCCTTCAAGTCGGGCTGGTGGCGCTCGCCGCCGTTGCGGTCGGTGCCATCGTCGGTGCGCTGGTGCCATGGGCCGTCGTGCTGGTGGCCGGCAGCGCGCTGCCGGCACCGCCCGAGCTGGGGATATATCCGGTGCCGCTGCTCAGCGGGGCGGCCTACGGCCTGCTGATCGCGGTGGCGTTCGCGCTGTGGCCGCTCGCGCAGGCGCGCGTCGTGCCGGCGGCGCGGCTGTTCCGGGGCGGCGTGGAAGGACGCCGTTGGCCCGGCATCGGGATCATGCTGGCGATCGGACTGGCCGCAGCGGCCATCGCAGCGCTCGCCGTGCTACAGGCGCGCGAGCAGATGTTTGCGGCACTGTTCATTGCCGCGGCGGTCGGCCTGCTACTAGTGCTGACGGCACTCGCCTGGATCGTGCGGGCCGTGGCGGCGCGGCTGCCGCGGCCGAAGAACACGCTGATGCGGCTCGGGCTCGCCAACCTGCATCGGCCGGGAGCGCTCACGCGGCAGCTCGTGGTGGCGCTCGGCCTCGGGCTGACGCTGTTCGCGACGCTGGCGGTGATCGAGACCAACCTGTCGGGCCAGATTGAGCGCAGCATTCCGAAGCGCGCGCCGACCTTCTTCTTCCTCGACATCCCCGTGGTCGACGTGCCGGCGTTCGAGGCGCTGGTGCGACGCCATGCGCCCGACGCCGAGCTGCGGCTAGTACCCTCCTTGCGCGGGCCAGTGACGGCGGTGAACGGCACGCCCGTCAGCCAGATGAAGTCGATTCCGGACGGCGCCTGGATCCTGCGCGGCGACCGGGGGCTGACCTATGCCGCCGACGTGCCGGAAGGTAACCGCATCGTCGCCGGCAAGTGGTGGCCAGCGAACTATGACGGTCCGCCGCTCGTCTCGATCGACGTCGAGGCGGCGCGCGCGCTCGGGCTGCGCGTCGGCGACACGATCACCGTGTCGGTGCTCGGCGTCGACGTGACGGCGACGATCGCTTCGCTGCGCGAGATCGATTGGGACACGCTCGGCTTCAACTTCGTGCTCGTGTTCTCGCCCAATACGCTCCAGGGCGCCCCGCATACCTACATGGCGACCGCCGCCGTGTCGGATGTCGAGGCCCGCCCGCTCTATCGCGACGCGACGCGCAGCTTCCCCACCGTGTCGGTGATCCGCGTGAAGGACGTGATCGAGACGGCCTCCAACCTTCTGGACCAGCTGTCGGTCGCGGTGCGGGCGGCGGCAAGCGTCGCGGTGGCCGCCGGAATCGTGGTGCTGATCGGGGCACTGGCGGCCGGTCGGCGGGCGCGTATTTATGACGCAGTCCTGCTGAAGGTTCTCGGCGCCACGCGCGGCCAGGTGCTGCGGGCGCTGCTCATCGAATATGGCGTGCTCGCCGCGATCGTGAGCCTGCTCGCGCTCGTCATCGGATCGGCCGGCGGCTGGTATGTCGTTACGCGCGTTCTCGAACTCGAATGGCAGCCTAATTGGCTTCCGGTCGTTGTTACCGTGCTGGTGGGTGCGGCGGTGACCGTGACTCTCGGCCTGATCGGCTCGTGGAGCGCGCTGTCGGCTCGACCTAATCGCGTATTGCGTACGCTCTGAAGCGTCCGGTTTTGCTTGAAAGCGTAACCTTTAAACACGATATTTCAGGCAACCGGCAAGCGCCGGCCAATTGGGAGAGAGCTGAAATGGCTAACTTTGACCCCCGCACCGCCTACGGGACGACCGGTTCGGTGCCTCGGTCGGGCGCAGTCGCGCGCGACGAGGGTCTGCGGACCTACATGCTGTCGGTCTACAACTACATGGCCTCGGGCGTGCTACTCACCGGCCTCGTGGCGATCGCCATGGTGTACACCGGCGCGATCAGCGCGCTGTTCACGCCGACCGGGCCGTCGATCCTCGGCTGGGTCGTGATGTTCGCGCCGCTCGGCCTTGTGATGTGGCTGGGCTTCGGCATCAACCGCTTGTCGGAAGGCGCAGCGAAGACGATCTTCTGGGTCTACGCCGCACTGATGGGCATGTCGCTGTCGACGATCTTTCTCGCCTACACGGGCGCGTCGATCGCCAGCACCTTCTTCGCGTCGGCCGCCGCCTTCGGTGCGCTGAGCCTCTACGGCTACACGACCAAGAAGGACCTGTCGGGCTTCGGCACGTTCCTGATCATGGGCCTCGTCGGCATCATCGTCGCGAGCCTGATCAACCTCTTCGTGCAGTCGAGCGGCCTGCAGTTCGCGATCAGCCTGCTCGGCGTGCTGATCTTCGCGGGCCTGACCGCCTACGACACGCAGAAGATCAAGAACATGTACGACTATGTTGGCGGCACCGACTTCCGCGGCAAGTCGATCGTGATGGGCGCGCTGACGCTCTATCTCGACTTCATCAACCTGTTCCTGTTCCTGCTGCGCTTCATGGGCAGCAACCGCGAGTAACCCTGGACAGACAGGCACAAGACGAAGGCCCGGCGGTTTCCGCCGGGCCTTTTCTTTTTGCCCGCGCTCAGCCATTCCGCGGTTAAGCAACGGGAGATCGGGCAATGGCAGGTCACATCGCATTCATCGGCTTGGGCAACATGGGCTCGGGCATGGCGGCAAACCTGGTGAAGGCAGGCCGGCAGGTGGCCGCGTTCGACCTGTCCGAAGCAGCGCTGGGTCATGCCGCCGAGGCGGGCTGCGAGCGCGCAGTCTCGACCGCCGAGGCGGTGAAGGGCGCCGATGCGGTGGTGACGATGCTGCCGGCCGGCAAGCATGTACGCGCGGTCTACGAGAACGAGGTGTTCGGCAATGCGCCATCCGGCGCCATCCTCATCGACTGCTCGACGATCGACGTGGCCTCGGCGCGCGGGGTGAGCGCTTCTGCCGCCGAGCGCGGCTTCGCGATGGTCGACGCGCCGGTGTCGGGTGGCGTCGCGGCAGCGGCGGGCGGCACGCTCACCTTCATGGTCGGCGGCAGCAAGGCGGCATTCGCGCGCGCCGAGGCGATCCTAGCTAACATGGGCAAGGCGGTGATCCACGCCGGCGATGCCGGTGCGGGGCAGGCGGCGAAGATCTGCAACAACATGCTCTTGGGCGCGAGCATGGTGGCGACCGCGGAAGCATTCGTGATGGCACAGAAGCTCGGGCTCGATCCGCAGACCTTCTTCGACATTAGCTCGAAGGCATCGGGCCAGTGTTGGTCGATGACGAGCTACTGCCCGGTGCCCGGCCCGGTGCCGACCGCGCCGTCGAACCGCGACTATGAGGGCGGCTTCGCGTCGGCGCTGATGCTCAAGGACCTGAAGCTCGCGATGGAAGCAGCGGCGGGCGTCGACGCCAGCGTGCCGATGGGCGCGCAGGCCGAGGCGCTCTACCAAGCGTTCGCCAACCTGGGCGGATCGGCCAAGGACTTCTCCGGCATCATCAAGCTGCTCGACGGAAGCTGGCGGCGCTGAAGCGATGGAGATCACGATGCGTCCCGTCGGCTTCGTGCGCGGCGGGCGCACGCTGGCCGTCGACGATGATTGGGGCGCCAGCCGGACCGCAATCGAACTGGATGCCGAGCGCTTCACGCCCGAGGCGCTAATAGGCCTCGACGCGTTCAGCCACGCCGAGGTGGTGTTCGTGTTCGATCGCGTTGGCGATGACGAGATCAGCTACGATGCCCGCCATCCGCGCGGACGGAAGGACTGGCCGCGCGTCGGCATCTTCGCGCAACGCGGCAAGAACCGTCCCAACCGCATCGGGGTGAGCGTCTGCCGCATCATCCAGGTCAGCGGACTGCGGCTTGATGTCGAAGGTCTGGACGCCATCGACGGCACGCCTGTGCTCGACATCAAGCCAGTGCTGTCCGGCTTCGCGCCGCGCGGCGAGTTCCGCGAGCCCGACTGGGCGCGCGAGATCATGGCTGGCTATTGGTGAGCGCTAGCGCAGGTTCTTCCTGAAGAACTCGATCGTGCGATTCCAGGCCAGCTCGGCGGCCGGCTTGTCGTAGCGGGCGGCCGAGGTGTCGTTGTGGAAGGCGTGCTGTGCGCCTTCGTACATGTACAGCACATGGTCGACACCAGCCTTCTTCAGCGCCTCGGTGTAGGCGGGAAGACCGGCATTGATGCGCTCGTCGTTGCCGGCATAGTTCAGCAGCATCTTCGCCTTGATCTGAGGCACCTTCGACAGATCGGCCGGGACGGGGCCGTAGAAGGGCACCGCCGCTTGCAGCTTCGGGCCGGCGGCGACCGCCAGCGCGTTCACCATGCCGCCGCCCCAGCAGAAGCCGACCGCGCCGACCTTGCCCGTCGAACGGGGATGGCTGTGCAGGAAATCGATGCTCGCCACGCCGTTCGCGACGGTGCGCTCCCGGTCGAGCTGGCCGATCATCTCGCGAGCCTTGTCTTCGTCGGCCGGCGTGCCGCTGCTGGGCGAGAGGAAGTCGGGCGCGAGCGCCACGAAGCCCGCCAGCGCGGCGCGGCGGGCGACGTCGCGGATATGCTCGTTGAGGCCGCGGTTCTCGTGGATGACGAGAATGGCCGGCAGGTGGCCGCGTGCGTTCGCGGGCAGGGCGAGATAGCCCCGCATCGTATCGCCGTTCGCCCCCGGCCATTCGACCGTCGAGGCCGTGATCCGCTTGTCGTCGGCCGCGATGGCCGCCGCATGCGCCTGGTTCGCTTCCAGGAGCGGCAGCACGGCATAGGCCGCGGCGGTCGAGCCGGCGAGCGTGGACAGACGGGCGATCAGGCCGCGCCGGTCGAGCGTGACGTGCGTGTAGCTGTCATAGGCGTCGATCATCGCCTGCGTGATGGTGGGGACATCTCGGGTCATGGGCACCTCGCTGTCGACGGATGTCCCATAAGGCCAGCAGACGACGCCCCGTGCAACGAAAAACCCCCGCCGGTGGAGGGCGGGGGTCAATGGGTGCCTCAGGCTTCTACGGTCGCCTTGGGCTTCTTCTTCGGCTTGGGCGCCGCCGGCGTGATCTCGAAGCCCAGCGTCCCGTCCTTGACGTGGACGCGGACCTCGCCGCCATGGACCAGCTTCCCGAACAGCAGCTCCTCGGCGAGCGGCTGCTTGATCTTCTCCTGGATCAGGCGAGCCATCGGGCGCGCGCCATAGAGCCTGTCGTAGCCGCGCTCGACCAGCCATGCCTTGGCTTCGTCGGTAAGCTGAATGTGCACGTCGCGGTCGGCGAGCTGCAGCTCCAGCTGGAGGACGAACTTGTCGACGACCATGCCGATGACGGGCGTCGGCAGATAGTCGAACGGTACGATGGCATCGAGACGGTTACGGAACTCCGGCGTGAACATCCGCTTGATCGCCTCCTCATCCTCACCCTCGCGGGTGACGTTGCCGAAGCCGACGCCCTCGCGCGCCATGTCGGCAGCGCCCGCGTTGGTGGTCATGATGAGGATGACATTGCGGAAATCGACCGTCTTGCCGTGGTGGTCGGTGAGCTTCCCGTTGTCCATCACCTGCAGCAGGATGTTGAACAGATCGGGGTGCGCCTTCTCGATCTCGTCGAGCAGCAGGACGCAGTGCGGCTGCTGGTCGACGGCATCGGTGAGCTGACCGCCCTGGTCGAAGCCGACATAGCCCGGAGGCGCGCCGATCAGGCGGCTGACCGAGTGCCGCTCCATATACTCCGACATGTCGAAGCGCTGGAGCGGGATGCCGAGGATGCTCGCCAGCTGGCGCGCCACCTCGGTCTTGCCGACGCCGGTCGGACCCGAGAACAGATAGTTACCGATCGGCTTGTTCGGCTCGCGCAGGCCAGCCCGCGAAAGCTTGATCGCCGACGACAGCACCTCGATCGCCTTGTCCTGGCCGAACACGACACGCTTCAGGTCGCCCTCAAGGTTGGCAAGCACCTGCTTGTCGTCGGTCGAGACCGACTTCGGCGGGATACGCGCCATCGTGGCGATGACCGCCTCGACCTCCTTAGCGCTGATCACCTTCTTCCGCTTGGCCGGCGGCACCAGCATCTGCGACGCGCCGACCTCGTCGATCACGTCGATCGCCTTGTCCGGCAGCTTGCGGTCGTTGATGTAGCGCGAGGACAGCTCTACCGCCGACTTGATGGCGTCGGCCGTGTAGCGGACCTTGTGGTGCTCCTCGAAGTAGGGCTTGAGGCCCTGCATGATCTTGATCGTATCCTCGACCGACGGCTCGTTGACGTCGATCTTCTGGAAGCGACGCAGGAGCGCGCGGTCCTTCTCGAAGTGGTTGCGGAACTCCTTGTAGGTGGTCGAGCCGATGCAACAGATCGACCCCGACGAGAGCGCCGGCTTCAGGAGGTTGGACGCATCCATCGCGCCGCCCGAGGTGGCGCCCGCGCCGATCACCGTGTGGATCTCGTCGATGAACAGCACCG
>JAEZQR010000130.1 GCA_023413015.1 Pseudomonadota bacterium | reverse complement strand
GGCATGACGCCCGACGAGATCGCCGCCGCGCAGTCGCCGCACCCGTCGTGGGAGCGCAAGACGCGGCCGTTCGCGACCAACACCACCGCGCAGGACTTTGACGACCCGCACGGCCTGTTCCGGCGCGCCCGGCGGCCGACGGCCGCCAACGGCCGGCCGCTCGACAGCGCCGATAGCAAGGCACTGTCAGTTCTGGGCCTCGACGAGAAAGCGATGCTTCAGGATATCCGCCGCCGCTACACGGAGCTGGTGCGGCGCTATCACCCTGACAGAAATGGCGGCGACCGCTCCCACGAAGGCAAGTTGCAGGACGTGATCCAAGCCTATACGCACCTGCGCAAAGCGGCTGCCTTCGCCGCCTGACGAGAGTAGAGACATTGGCCACCAATCCGATCAGCATCGAAACCGGCACCGTGCTCGACGCGCCCGACATCGAGGTCGATGCGCGCCAGACGTTCGGGCTCGATATCGACATGAAGGTTCCGGCCTTCTCGATGGCCGATGAGCGCGTCCCCGATCTCGACCCCGACTATGTCTTCGATCCGGACACCACGCTCGCGATCCTGGCGGGCTTTGCCCACAACCGGCGCGTGATGATTCAGGGCTATCACGGCACGGGCAAGTCGACCCACATCGAGCAGGTGGCGGCCCGGCTCAACTGGCCGTGCGTCCGCATCAACCTCGATTCGCACATCAGCCGCATCGACCTGATCGGCAAGGACGCGATCGTGCTGCGCGACGGCGTTCAGGTCACCGAGTTCCGCGAAGGCCTGCTGCCCTGGGCGCTGCAGACGCCAACCGCGCTGGTGTTCGACGAATATGACGCTGGCCGCCCGGACGTGATGTTCGTCATCCAGCGCGTGCTGGAAGTGGCGGGCAAGCTGACGCTGCTCGACCAGAACCGCGTGATCCGCCCGAACCCGTGGTTCCGGCTGTTCGCCACCGCCAATACTGTCGGCCTTGGCGACACCACCGGCCTCTATCACGGCACGCAGCAGATCAATCAGGGCCAGATGGACCGCTGGTCGATCGTCACCACGCTCAACTACCTGCCGGCCGAGACCGAGACCGACATCGTCGCGGCGAAGACGCAGGGGCTCGACCGCAAGACCATCGCCAACATGGTGAAGGTCGCCGACATGACGCGGCAGGGCTTCATCGCCGGCGACATCTCGACCGTGATGAGCCCGCGCACCGTGCTGACCTGGGCGCAGAACGCGGCGATCTTCGGCAACCTGGGCTTCGCGTTCCGCGTGTCGTTCCTCAACAAGTGCGACGAGGCGGAGCGTCAGCTGGTCGCCGAATATTACCAGCGCGTGTTCGGCGAGGATTTGCCGGAGTCGGTGGCAGCCAAAGCAAGGCGGTAAGTGCCCCAGCCAGAGAACCCGATCGAGGATTTCCGGCAAGCGCTCGCGGCGACGCTGCGCGCGCTCGGCCATGAGCGCGAGGTCGACCTCAGCTACACCGCCGACAAGCCGGGAATGAGCGGCAATCAGGCGCGCGTGCCGCAGCCGGCACGCAACCTGCCGGCCGACCAGGTGGCGGAGGTGCGCGGCTGGGCCGATGCCTTCGCGCTGCGGCAACGCCACCATGACGCCAAGCGCCACGCCGCCGACCAGCCGCCGGCCGGGGTCGCGCGCGACATCTACAATGCGGTCGAGCAGGCGCGCATCGAAGCGATCGGTGCACGCGATATGGCCGGCGTCGCCGCCAACCTGCGCAACATGACCGAGGCGCGCATCAAGGGCGACCCGATCGTACGCGCACGCACCGAGGCCGAGGTGCCGCTGGCCACCGCGCTGTCGCTGCTGGTGCGCGAACGGCTGACCGGCGAGCTGCCGCCGACCGCCGCGGTGCCGGCGCTCGCCATGGTGCGGAACCGGATCGAGGAAAAGGCGGGCGTCCACCTCGACGAGCTGGCGGCTGCGATCGACGACCAGGCGGCGTTCGGCCGCGCGATGCGGCGCGTGCTCGCCGATCTGGGGCTGAGCGAGGACCTCGGCGATGAGCCGGAGCAGGACGACTCCGAGCCGGATCAGTCCGAAGAAGAGCAGCCCGGCGAGGGCGACGACGCCGATCAGGAGGATCAGGGCGGCGCCGACAGCGATGTCGAGGCGCGCGCCGAGCAGAGCGAGGAAGCCGGCGACGACAGCCAGTCGTCCGAAGCCCAGATGGACGAGGACATGATGTCCGAGGCCGAGATGGGTGACGAGGGCGACGAAGGCATGGTGCCGTGGCGCCCGAACACACCGCTGTCCGACCTGCCGCCCGACTTCGATTACAAGGCGTTCACCACGCAGTTCGACGAGACCGTCGGCGCCGAGGATCTGTGCGACGCGGAGGAGCTGACGCGGCTCCGCGCCTATCTCGATCAGCAGCTCACGCATCTGCAGGGCGCGGTCACCAAGCTGGCGAACCGTCTGCAGCGCCGCCTGATGGCGCAGCAGAACCGCGCCTGGGACTTCGACCAGGAGGAAGGCCAGCTCGACGCCGCGCGGCTGTCACGCATCGTGGCTAACCCGATGCACGCGCTGTCCTATAAGATCGAGCGCGACACCGATTTCCGTGACACCGTCGTGACGCTGCTCATCGACAATTCGGGTTCGATGCGCGGGCGGCCGATCTCGATCGCGGCGATCTGCGCCGACATCCTCGCGCGCACGCTCGAACGCTGCGCGGTCAAGGTCGAGATCCTCGGCTTCACCACGCGGGCCTGGAAAGGTGGACAGAGCCGCGAGCGCTGGCTCGCCGAAGGCCGCCCCGCCAAGCCCGGCCGCCTCAACGACCTGCGCCACATCGTCTACAAGACGGCGGACGCGCCGTGGCGGCGCGCGCGCAAGAACCTCGGGCTGATGATGCGCGAGGGGCTGCTCAAGGAGAATATCGACGGCGAGGCGCTCATGTGGGCACACACCCGCCTGATCGGCCGGCCCGAGGACCGGCGCATCCTGATGGTGATCTCCGACGGCGCGCCGGTCGACGATTCGACGCTCAGCGTGAACAGCGGCAACTATCTCGAACGCCATCTCCGGCAGGTGATCGGCTGGATCGAGAGCCGCTCGCCGGTCGAGCTGATCGCCATCGGCATCGGCCACGACGTCACGCGCTACTACAGCCGCGCGGTCACGATCATGGACGCCGAGCAGCTCGGCGGCACGATGGTCGAACAGCTCGCGCAGCTGTTCGACGAGGACCGCGGCGGCCGACGCACGGTCCGGCGCTAGAGCAGGGTCGGTTCAGACTGAAACATCGCGTCATCCCGGCGAAGGCCGGGATCCAGACAATCCGATGTTCTGGGTCCCGGCCTTCGCCGGGATGACGGTTCAATGTGAGGCGATCTCGGCCTAGTGCGGGTGCCTGATAAGTCGTGGTTGGGCCCTTCACTGAAGTTTGGTGCTGATTGCGTGGAGATCATAGATCAGCCGGGAGCAGGCGGTTCGCTCTGAAAGGGCGAGCGGCGAAAGCGGTCGTTCGCTGTCTCTCATCGTCGGCGAACCGACCCCGTCCCTTCAACCGGCACCTCGCGTGTCACGCCGATGGCTTCGAGAAAGCGTCGATCGTGGCTCACGACCAGGAGCGCGCCGTCGTAGCCAGCGAGTGCCTCCTCGAGCACCTCGATCGAGGTGAGGTCGAGATGGTTGGTCGGCTCGTCGAGCAGCAGAAGCTGCGCCGGCTCTTGCCCGCCGATCACACAGGCGAGCCCCGCGCGTAGCCGCTCGCCGCCTGACAGCGTGCCGGTGATCCGGTGCGCATCGCGGTTGCGGAAGGCAAAGCGGGCGAGCGCCGCATGACCCTCGTGACCGCCGGACCCGGGGTTCAGTGCCAGGAAATTGTCGAGGATCGTCGCGGCCGGATCGAGCAGGCCAACATGCTGGTCGAGCATTGCGAGCTTTCCGTCAGCGCGCCGCACGGCGCCGGACGAGGGCTGAAGGCTGCCAAGCGCCAGGCGCAGCAGGCTCGACTTGCCCGCGCCGTTTGCCCCCGTCAGCGCCACCCGTTCGGGTCCGCGGATCGTCAGGCTCCAAGGCCCGAGCACGCGGCCTCCGAGATCGAGCGTCGCGTCCTCGAGCGCCAGCAGTTCCCGGTTGGCTGGTAGCCCGCTCGGCGGCAGGTCGATGACGAGCGGCGTCAGCACCTCGACCTCGGCGCGTGCCGCGACCAGCCGCTCGCTCGCCGCTTCCGCCTGTCGCTCGGCGAGCCGTCCGTCGCGTCCGCTACTGTTCTCCGCGCGCTCGGCCTGACGCCCGAGCAGGATCTTGGGCGCGCTCCCGCTCATGGCGTAGGCGCGCCCGACCTTGTCGCGCCGCGCCTTCGACTCGCGTCGCTCTTGGGCGGCACGATCCGTCGCCTTCGCTCCACGGGCAGCTGCTTCGAGTTCGGTCGCCGCTCGCGCGCGC